>NZ_JADRHM010000026.1 GCF_018205345.1 Fusobacterium sp. DD2 | reverse complement strand
TTATTAAACTATTAAACTATTAAACTATTAAACTATTAAACGTCCTAATTTTTGTCCACCTAGAATGTGATAATGTAAATGGAATACCTCTTGTCCTCCATACTCATTACAGTTTGCAATTACTCTGTATCCATCTTTATCAATTCCAAAATCTTTAGCAATTTTACCAATTGCAAGGAAGATTTCTCCAATAAGTTCTTTATCCTCTTCCTTAATATCATTGATAGTAGGGATTTCCTTTTTAGGAACTACAAGAATATGAACAGGAGCTGCAGGATTGATATCTTTAAATGCGATAACTTTGTCATTTTCATAAACTATAGTAGCAGGAATTTCTCTGTTAATTATTTTTGTAAATATAGTAGCCATATTATCACTCCTAATTATTTAATTAAATATTTTCAATAGTGTTTACTCTTCTTTCGTGTCTTCCACCAGCAAAATTTGTGCTTAGGAATACATCTACCATTTCAAGTGCAAGTACGTCTCCTACAATTCTTCCACCCATAGCAAGGATGTTAGCATTGTTATGTTCTCTAGTAAGTCTAGCCATAGTTGTGTTTGTGCAAAGAGCTGCTCTTACTCCTGGAACTTTATTTGCAGCAATTGAGATTCCAATTCCTGTTCCACATACGATTATTCCAAAATCAGCCTTTTTATCTGCCACAGCATGTCCAACAGCATGTCCAAATTCTGGGTAGTCTACAGAATCTGTTGAATGAGTTCCTAAATCAAATACCTCATAATTTTTTTCTAAAAGGTGTTTTTTGATTTTTTCTTTTAATTCATATCCACCATGGTCAGCACCTAAAGCAATTTTCATTTATTGTCCTCCTTAAAAATATTTATATATTAAAAACAAAAAGACTGAGCAAAGCCAGTCTTCCTGCAATTTTAAATCAATTATTGATCACAATCACAATCATCATCAAATCCTTGGAAATGAACATGTCCATGTTCTAATTCTTCAGGAGTAGCTTTTCTGACATCTGTTATTTCAACTTCAAATCTTAGGTTTTTATCTGCAAATGGGTGGTTTCCATCTACAATTACAACGTCATTTTCAATAGATGTAATTGTAAAATCTCTTTCAGTTCCATCATCCATATCTGCGATAAATTCCATTCCCTCATAGATATCATCAAAATCTTCAAAATCTGCTCTTGACATCTCCTCAACTAAGTCAGCATCATAATGACCATATCCTTCTTCTGGAGAAATCATAATAGTTGTTTTGTACCCTTTTTCTTTACCTTCAAGAGTTTTTTCAACTATAGGAACAAATTGCTCATGTCCTTGAATGTAGAAGAAAGGTCCAACTTCTTTTGTATCTTCTAAAAGCTCATTAGTATCATTGTCGTAAACTTTAAATTCAAGAGTAATAACATTATCTTTTGAAACTTTCATAAATTTCACCTCTCAATTATATTAAAAGTCCTATTTTAAACATAGGTATCTATCATAGAGAATACCACAAAAAAGGGACTCTGTCTATATCTTTAATCAAAAACACATATTAAATTTAACTATTTGTTCATTTTCTTTAGAAGATAGTCTTTCTAAAAGTAAAAAAGCAGCATCTAAAGAGTTTTTAGGACCTGATACAGTAATAATATTTTCATCTATTACAATATTTTTTCTCACTGGAAATGCTCCATAGGAGAAGAGCTGCCTAAAGTACCTATCATTGTCATATAGGTAGGTTGTAGCTTTTCTATTTTTTATTGCTCCAGCCTCTCCTAAAGCTATAACACCTGTACATACTCCTACTATAATTTTGTTATTTTCCATAAAATGTTGTATAATATGTTTAAACTTTAAAAGTTTCATATCATGAAAAAAATCTCGATAACCAAATCCACCAGGGATAACTATGGCATCAAATTCTGATAAATCAGGTGTTTGTTGAGATAAATTTATTTCTGGAATTATAGTCAGATTCCAGGTTGCGTGTATTTGTGAATGAAATGAAGCGGTAATCACCTCAATGTCTTTGCTTCCAACTACGTTATTCCATCCAAATACATCAGTAAAAGGGGATATTTCCAAAAGCTCACTACCCTTGGAAATGAGCAAAAGAATCTTCTTCATATATTTCTCCTAATAAATATAAAAATCATTGACTAATTGTTAAAAAAGCCTTACAATACATCAGTACTTAAAAATAAGTATTTACATAGATTATTATAATATAAAAAAGAAAAATTAAAAAGTAAAAAAACAATTTTAAAGGAGGTAAGATGTCAAAGCTAGACCAAAATAAAACTCCCTTATTTTCTGTTCTAAAAAATGAATATGCAGGAAGAGATGTACTTCCATTTCATGTGCCAGGACATAAAAGAGGAAAAGGAGTAGATAAAGAATTTCACGAATTTATGGGTAATGGACCTTTTTCCATTGATGTTACTATATTTAAAATGGTAGACGGACTTCATCAACCAAAAAGTTGTATAAAAGAAGCTCAAGAACTTGCAGCTGATGCCTATGGAGTAAAGCAAAGTTTCTTTGCAATTAATGGTACATCAGGAGCTATTCAGGCAATGATAATGACAGTTATAAAAGCTGGAGAAAAAATACTTGTTCCAAGGAATGTTCATAAATCGGTTTCAGCAGGAATAATATTGAGTGGAGCTCAACCTATATATATGAATCCAGAAGTGGATGAGGAGTTAGGTATAGCCCATGGTGTTAGACCTCAAACTGTTGAAAACATGCTAAAACAAGATCCAGACATTAAAGCTGTATTAATTATAAATCCAACATATTACGGAGTAGCAACAGATATTAAAAAAATAGCAGATATAGTTCACAGCTATGATATTCCACTTATTGTGGACGAAGCTCATGGACCACATCTTCATTTCCATGAAGACCTACCTATATCAGCAGTTGATGCTGGAGCAGATATCTGTACTCAAAGTACTCACAAAATAATAGGTGCTATGACACAGATGTCACTTCTTCATGTAAATTCAGATAGAATTGATGTAAATAGAGTTAAGCAAATATTAAGCTTACTTCATACAACATCACCATCATATCCATTGATGGCATCACTTGACTGTGCTAGAAGACAGATAGCTACTCAAGGTAAAGAACTTTTAGATAAAGCAATAAAACTTTCAAAACGTTTTAGAGCTGAAGTAAATAGAATTCCAGGAATGTCATGCTTTGGAGAAGAGATAGTAGGTAGAGAGGGAGTATATGCTTTCGATCCAACTAAGATTACTTTCACCGCTAAAGAGTTAGGACTTACTGGAGCAGAGCTTGAAGATATATTAATTGATGACTATAATATCCAAATGGAATTATCTGATTTTTATAATGTTTTAGGACTTATAACTATTGGAGATACTGATGAAAGTGTAGACAGATTAATTGCAGCACTTAAAGATATCAGTGCAAGATATTATGGAAAAGGTAAAAAAATAACTAGAGAATTCTTAAAAATGCCTGCAACACCAGAACAGGTATTGATTCCAAGAGAAGCTTTCTACAGTGAAAAGAATAAAATCTTATTCCAAGAAAGTGATGGAAAAATTTCTGGAGAGATGATAATGGCATATCCACCTGGAATACCAGTTATTACACCAGGAGAAAGAATAACTCAGGAGATAATAGACTATATCAACGATCTTAAAGAAGCAAAACTTCATGTTCAAGGAATGGAAGACCCAGAACTTAAATATATAAATGTAATTGAAGAAGAAGACGCAATCTATCTATATACAGAAAAGATGAAGAGCAAGATGTTTGGTGTACCTATGAACTTAGGAGCAAACAAAGCTGGAATCGAATTTGGTATAGATACATTATGTGACAACTATCCAGATACATTTGATGAGATTGAAATTATTGATATAGAAAAACAAAAAGAAAATTTCAACGAATGGAATTTAAAATACAAGAATACAATATTAGATACTTGTGAAAAACTTGCTGCTTCTGTAAATGAAGCTGTAAGAGATGGATATAGACCAATAGTTATTGGAGGAGACCACTCAATAGCTCTAGGAAGTATATCAGGAGTTTCACTTGAAAAAGAGATTGGAGTAGTATGGATAGACGCTCATGGAGACATGAACACAGATGAATCAACTATCACTGGTAATATCCATGGTATGCCACTTGCATTATTACAAGGTGCTGGAGATAGAGATTTAGTTAACTGTTTCTATCAAGGTGCTAAAATAGATAGCAGAAATGTTGTAATATTAGGTGCAAGAGATCTTGATTTCAAAGAAAGACAGGTAATAGATCAACTTGGAGTAAAAGTAATTTATCATGATGAAGTACTTCAAAAAGGATTGGATAAAGTATTAGAAGAGATCCACGAATACTTGAAGATAGATAATCTTCATATCAGTTTTGACGTTGACTCAGTTAACCCAGAATATGCACCAGGTGTAAGTACACCAGTTAGAAATGGATTCACAACTGATGAAGTATTTGATATGTTTAAATTCTTCTTTAAAAACTATTTTGTAACTTCTGTTGATATAGTAGAGTTTAACCCAGTAAATGATAAGAATAATAAAACTCTAGATTTTGTAAACGAATTAACAGAATATGTAGTAAATCCAGACTAATTGACTAATAAAAGAGGCGATCATTCAAGATTGCCTCTATTTTTTTTGTATAAAATGTTGTATAATGGTAGTGAAAAAAGAAATATCAAGATAGGGGTGGTGCACATGAAAAAAACTATAGTTTTGCTAGGATTACTGTTATCGATTTGTTCTTTTTCAACTGAAGAATGTGCTTACGAAGAAGTTCCTATTGCACAGGCACCTAAAAATATAAAAGTAGTTAAAATATTAAAAGGGGAAGAAACTGGACTATATGGTATAGTGGATAACTCTGGAAAGTTTTTAACAAAGGGGAATAATGTTTTGATTTCTATCCAAAAAAACCATATCTATATTGTTGATATTGATAATAATGAGGGGCTTATGTCAACTGAGGGAAAATGGATAGGAAAGATGGGTGAGTACAGATATAAGGATAAGTATGCAAATATGTACATAGCATCTTCAGAAACTAAGGATAAAAGGTATTTTATCGTATACAACAAAGAAAATAATCATAATAAATTTGGATTTTTAGATATTGATGGAAATCTTTGTGTTCCTATTATTTATGATGAAGCAGAGATGTTTTCTGATGGCCTTGCTGCAGTAAAAAAAGATGGAAAATGGGGTTATGTAAATACAAAAGGTATTGAGGTTATCCCATTTGAATACGATGAGGCATTGGATTTTAAAAATGGTGAAGCTTTAGTAAGAATAGGAAATGAAACATTTTATATAGATAAGTATGGCAAGGAAAAATTATTTAGTACATTGCTTTCTGATTTCCAGGACTGGGTTGAAAAGATAAAAAAACATATTGCTTCTTCATTTGAAGAAAAAGTTGGAAGTATATAATAACAGGCGGTGAGAATTTTGAAGTTACTTGAAGTAATTACTGATTTGGAGAATCAGCATGGAGAAAAGATAGTTAAAATTGTTATAGATGATGCAATTATTATGGCATTTAGATTGGTACTTTTTATAATAGTATTTTGTATAGGGAAAAAAGTAATTGATTTTATATTGAAACGTTTAGATAAAGTGCCACATGAGAAAATGGATGATGGGGCTAAACAGTTTACAAAATCTTTTGTAAAATTGGGGTTACACGTTATTTTATTCCTTTTAGGTATGCTTATTTTTGGATTTAATGAGCACTCAATCTTTACAATGATAAGTGCTATAGGGTTGGGAGTGGGAATATCATTAAAGGATTTCCTTTCAAACTTAGCTGGAGGAGTGATAATACTCTTTACTCGTCCTTTCCATGTTGGAGAGTATATAGAAGTAAGTGGTGCTTTTGGTCAGGTATATAAAATCGAGGTTTTTTCAACTCACATAAATACCCTTGATAGTAAAAGAGTTATCATACCAAATAACCTTATGGTAAGTACTTTGGTGACAAATCATGATGCTAATGCATATAGAAAGATAAAATTAGATATTCCAGTATCTTATGAGTCAGATCAATTAAAGGCAGTTGAGATATTAGAAAGACTTTGTAAGACTTTCCCTGGTCTTGAACATGACAAACCTAACTTTGTAAATATAATGGAATATGCAGATTCAGCAGTAAATATTCTTTTCTTAGTTTGGACTAAAAGAGAAGGGTATTATAGAGTGAGAAGTGAATTGTTAGCTCAAATAATTAAAGAGTTTAACAATGCAAATATTGAAATTCCTTATAATAAGTTGGATGTTAATGTTAAGGAAGAGATACTTAAAAAAGAGGACTAGGAGAGTGGCGGAATGGAAAAGAAAAATTACAAAATTTTAAAGGAATACGCAGGGATAACAATAGGTTGTTTACTTTATGCCACTGCTTTAAACTATTTTTTTATAGCAAATCACCTTGCTGAAGGTGGTGTTACAGGGGTATGTTTAATTCTTTATTACCTTATTAAATTTCCTGTTAGTATTGCGTATTTTTTAATAAATATTCCATTGCTGTTAATAGGATGGAAATTTGTAGGACGTTCTTTTCTTTTCAAAACCATATATGGAACTTTGTGTATGTCAGCATTTATTGCACTTACTCATAATTTAAAGTATCCAACTGAAGATGTGATGCTTGCAGCAATTTATGGTGGACTTGTAATTGGGATGGGATTAGGAATTATCTTTATGATGAATGGATCAACAGGTGGAACTGATATAATTTCCATAGTATTAAATAAGTACTTTGATATCCCAATTGGAAGAACGCTTTTTATTATGGATTTGATAATTTTAAGTATCGCAGGTCTTATATTTGGACAAAGAATAGTGATGTACACCCTTATAGGAATGCTTATCTCATCAAAAACTGTAGATTATTTCCAGGAAGGGTTAAAGAAATCTAAAGGTGTTACTATAATATCCCATAAATATGAGATTCTAAGAGAGCGTATTATGAATGAAACTGGAAGAGGAATAACAATTATCAATGGAGAGGGTGGTTATAGTCACTCTGCTCTTCCTATAGTTTACTGCGTTGTAAGCAAATTTGAGCTTGGAAAACTTAAAAACATTGTGAGACAGACAGATCCCAAAGCCTTTGTAACTATTACAGATGTTTCTGAAGTGTTAGGTGAGGGATTTAATCCTTTGGATAATAAAAAGAAAAATTAAGGCAATAATCTTTCATAATGAAATTATACATGTTATAATAGACAAAGGAGGACCTAATGAAGGATAATATTGCATTAATTGGCTTTATGGGAAGTGGAAAAACAACCATAGGAAAGATATTAGCCAAATATCTTGATATGAAATTTATTGATATAGATAAAATGATAGCAGCACAGGAAAAAAAGAGCATCAATGAGATATTTGCTGAAAAGGGAGAACAGTATTTTAGACAGTTAGAAAGAGAGATAGTTCTTCATGAGTCTCTAAATAATAATATTGTTATCTCTACAGGTGGAGGTGTTATCATTGATAATGAAAACATCAAAAATCTCAAAGAAACCTCTTTTATTGTCTATCTTGATTGCACTGTAGAATGTATTTATGAAAGAGTAAAAAATAGTAAAACAAGACCACTTTTAAATGTTGAAAATATGTTTGAAAAAATAAAGGAATTACATGATAAAAGAGACTGGCTCTATAAAATTTCATGTGATTTCAGAGTTGATATAGATGTTGACAGCAATATGTATGATACAGCAGAAAAAATAAAAAAAGCATATATTGAAAGTTAATTATTACATAAAAACAAGGGGGATTTGGAAATGGTTAATGAGAACAGATTAAAAGGAAAAATTGCATTTATTACAGGTGCAACAAGTGGGATTGGAAGATCATGTGCAGTAAAATTAGCAGAATTTGGTATGAACTTGATTATTGCTGCAAGAAGAGAAAGCGTGCTTAATGAACTGAAGGAAAAACTTGAGAAAGAACATAAAATAAAAGTTTATGTTATGCCTCTTGATGTTAGAGATTCAAAAGCTGTTGTAGAAAAAATAAATGGACTTCTTGAAGAATGGAAAGCTATTGATATTTTAGTTAATAATGCTGGACTTGCTTTTGGACTTGATAAGCTATATCTAAATAGCAATGAAGATATTGATACTGTTTTTGATACAAATGTTAAAGGAATGTTATATGTAAATAATGCTGTTGTACCTTTAATGCTAAAAAGAGATGTACCTTGTACAATAATTAATATGGGATCTGTAGCTGGAGATGCTGCTTATGCTGGTGGAGCAGTTTACTGTGCTTCAAAGGCAGCAATTAAGACTTTATCAGATGGACTTAGAATAGACCTGGTTGACACTAAGATAAAGGTTACAGATATCAAACCAGGACTTGTAGAGACAAACTTTAGTATGATTAGATTCAAAGGAGATAAAGAAAGAGCTGAAAAAGTATATAAAGGAATAGAACCTTTAACTCCAGATGATATAGCTGACAGTGTTGCTTACGTCGCAAACCTTCCAGCTAATGTGCATATTGCAGAGATGACTATAGTATGTGCAAATCAAGCTGATGGTCGCGTTGTCCATAGACACAACTAAATGTATAAAATATAATAAAATCAAGCAAATAAAAAAGGAGTGTATACTCCTTTTTCTATTTATGTAATTTAATCCAGTCACAAAGCATGCCATCAAAAGCTATATGCCACTGTTTTTTGAATGGCTCAAAAATTATATCATAATTTATATTATATTTTTCCTTAAATTTTATTAAATCATTTTTATCTCCAAAAAGCTCTAGATGATCTTCATAAATGTCAAAGGTAAAATTAGAAATATCTACCTTTATATCTAATATATCTATTATGTAATGACTGTTGATGGCTTTACTTGTGAAATTTATTTCTCTTTTTAATTGATAACTTAATGCATCAGTTAACCCATATTTTTCAGATATTCCTCTGATACTGTATCCCTTTTTAAAAATCTTGAATGCATATTTGTATTGCTTATATGATTTATCAATATTATAATCTTTAATTGCATCTTCAACAGTGTATTTTATTTTATCAAGATTAAATATTTTTGCTGCTTTTTCTAAAGGGATAGTTCCTCTTGCGTAGTAAATCTTTCTAGCTGTACGAGGGTCTGCCATTTCATTTAATTCTTTTTTACTGTAAGTTTTTAAAATTTTATCGTATAGAATCATTGACATCACCTCCTTTAGTTTTTAAAATATAGTTGTAATAACAACACACCTAAAATTATTTATCAGCCTAACTTCAGATATCAATATACTTAAAATATGTGCTAACTTTGCTCTATCTTTTGTTTCTTTTAATAGTTTTATATACTCTATTAGCAATTTTGCATTGTCTTCTTGTTTTTCATTATTAAGAATTAAATTATTAAGTTCCTGTAATTTCTTTTCTGTGGTTGCTATATTATTTTTATTTTCAAGAGTAAATTTTTCAAAAAGTTCTTCAGAAATATAGCCATCAAGGTATTTTTTTAATAATTTTGTTTCATTTACTTTTAATTTATTCAACTCTTTTATGTAAAAATCTTTTCTTTTCTGATAATCAATTGCTTCTATATCTTCATTAAGTGTATTAAATTTAAAATTTAATATATTGTCGAGAACAAGTTTTTCCAAAAATTCCCTATCAACTACTCTTCTAACAGATGCAGTAGCAGAAGTTGCGTAGTATTCTTGCCTTCCATTTTCAGATGCCGCTGGATACATTCTATCACCAGTCCAGCAGTAAATATTATTTAAAATAAATTTACCTTTTTTATATTTTTTAGGCTTTTTCCTTTTTAAAGAATTAGCTAATTTGAAAGTATCTTCTGAAATTATTGGTTCATGTTGCCCTTTAATTGTTTCATAAGTTTTGTGATAAATTCTTTTATCATTAATCATTTCAGTTTCATTTACTTTTAATTTTCCTATATAAATGACATTGGAAAGGATCCGTGAAAGCCTTCTAGGATTTATATCAAATTTTTTACTGATATTCTGAATCGTATTACCTGCAATAAAAAGTTCATAAATTTCATTCACAATTTGAGCTTCTCTTTCATTGATAGATAACTTTCCACCGTCTTCAAGGTTATAACCAAAAGGAGCTTTCCCATTTGTCCATAGCCCTTCCTGTGTTTTAAATTTTAATCTGTACTTTATTCTTCTTCCTACTCTTTTACGTTCATGTACGTTTATAAGAGCTCTAATGTCATTACTGAATTCTACATCAATATCATCTTGAGTTAAAATACCTTCTTGCAAACTATGCAATTCTTTGTTGTTTTCATTTAGTGTATCCAGCAAAGACTTATAAGTTATAAAATCTCTAGTACTCCGAGATAACTCCCAGAGTACTAGGACATCAAACTTATCATTGTCTAGATCGTCTAACATTTTCAGGAATCCTTTTCTATCGTTTTTCTTTCCAGAAGCTATATCTCGATATATTTTAACAATATTAAAATTATGCTCATTGCAATAAGCACGACATTCACGCTCTTGTGCGTCAGGATCCTGAAACTTTGTAGACTCACGAATGTAAATGGCCGCTCTTTTTACACTTGAGCCTATTTCAAGTCCTCTATTATTCATTGCTTTTTATTTGACTTTAGAATTTCTATGATTTTTCTTGCAGCCACTAATTTTTCTTTATTGGTTAATTTATTATTTTTAACTACCATGACATCACCCCAAATTTAATTATTAAAAATATGACTATTAACATCAAATACAATTGGAAAAAATTTAGGTACACACCTTTTTTTTCTCTTATAACATCAGCTACTATATATGTAATTAGACATGATATTATCATCTGTATCATTACTTCACATCCTCTTCTGGAGGATATTTTGTTTTTCTATACAATCTTAGTTTATTAATATGTTTATTAAAATCTTCTTCACTTATACCTAATAATTGCAAATAATTAAGAGTAGCTGTTATAAGATCTAATCCTTCTTCTATTGTTAATCTCTTATTATGATTTCTAATTTCCAATTGGAGCTCAATCCATTCTTCGCACATTTTTAAACGTTGTACATGTATATCGTTCTGAAATTTAAAATTTAACAATTGATTTAAGTCCATTCTTCCTCCAGTTTTATTAATTTATCAATTTCTTTTTTTTCTATAATACTACATATTAAATCTATTATTTTTGTTAATGCATAGAAGCAGCAGAAAAAATAATAGATATGTATTTTATTTACATTAATTTCTCCAGCTACAAAATAAATTAGTGCATTTACTGCAGTTCCACAAATAGCAGCTTTATTAGCTATAAAATCTAATTTTGCATAAAAAGTAGTTCTGTTATTAGCATTTTTACATGTTATTAAATCATCTATCAATGTACTATATGCTACAAAATAAGCTCGGGATATTGCATTTAATGTATTACTTAGTAAAATAAGAAGTAATCCTAAATTTAAATTATAAAGTAATATTGTATATGCAGTTACTGTTATAAGTGTTTCCAGGTATTGTATTTTCATATATTTATTATTTAAAACACTTATTTTATGGTTAGCAAATGCTTCTTGAAGCTTGCATCTGTATAAATCCGCAATATAATTTACCAGTTTTATAATACTTGTCCACAAAGGTAAAGCAAATACTCCTAATAATAAATATAAGGCTGCTCCTGAACATGCAACATTGAAACTTGTAATTGCACAATTTATTTTTATTATTTTAAATAAATGTGTATATTTATAATTAATATTCTTGCTCCCTCCTTATTTTTGTGGTGGTGGTGTAGGTTTCCTAAAAGTATTTTTAGGTTTAATACGTTCAAGTTCATGTTCAAAATCCCAAATATTATCTTGAAAACGTTCTGTTGTATTTTCTAACTCTCCAATTCTTTCTTCGTGTTCTTTTAGTTCTTTAATTAAGTCATCAACTAATAGTTGTAGTTCAAGTAATTGTGATTCTCCAGATTCAATTGTTTCGTCTTTTACAATTACTTTTAATTCATATCCTTGAAGTCCATATTTATATGCAGCTTCCATCAAAGTTTTCACATCATATATATTTTTTACTCTTATTGCAGCACCTAGATTATTATTTTTCTTATCTGTTATTATCAGTTTTGCTTTCATTAACCTCACCTTCTTAGTAATTATTTAATTTGAAATAAAGCTTTAAATATTGCCTCTAAAACTGGAACACAAATACTATTCCCAGCTTGTTTATAGAGTGATCCATTCATATATTTTCTATTCAGTTTTTGTTCTTTGGCTGCTTTTTCAAAATCTTCATCTGTGAATCCCATTAATCGCCAACATTCTCTTTCAGTTAGATACCTATATTTTCCATTAGGAAGTTGTAATACTCCTGCATTTGGGCTTCGCATTTGCTTTGTTGTTATTGTATAACAGTAATCTTTAATTATTGGTACAGACAAAGATTTATTACAATTTATTTTTTTTAACATGGATGGTTGAGTTACTATGTATTTTGATAATTCTGTATCTTCTAAAAAATACTTTATGTGCTTCATTTGCTTTTTTTTAAGTTTGGAAAAATCAAATTTTTTATTTCCTAAAAGACTTATAACAAAAACCCGTTCTCGATTTTGTGGAATCCCAAAATTTTTAGCATTTAAAACAGAGTAATTACTTTTATATCCTAATTTTTCCATTTCATTTAAATATTTATTGAAGTTATGTTTCATATGCTTAGAAAGTACATTTTTAACATTTTCCCAAATAACAATTTTAGGCTTCCAAACTCCCATATTTTTAATTATTTTAATTGTTTCCCACATTAAACTACTTCTCGTATTGGTCCCTTCATCTGCACCTTTTTGTTTACCAGCAATACTAAAATCTTGACATGGACTACCATGAATCAAGATATCAGGGCACAAATTCCAACCTATAACGTTTTGTGGTTTTTTTAAATCATACTTAGCAAACATAGCATTATATGTTCTTACTGCTTTTTCATCAATTTCAACATAATCTATACTTTTATGTGGAATTTTTAGATTAATTAGGGCTCTTCGTGGGGCTCCAATCCCACCAAATAATTCTAATATTTTCATTGTATTTTCCTCCAAAGAAGTATTTTTATATTAAAAATTTTCTTTAATCATATATAAAGTCTAGTATCTTGTCTGATACTTCATTAAAATTAGTAATTATTTCAGGTGTAATAACAATAGTTGAACAATCTTTTCCTCTTAGTAATTCAAGTTCTATTCTTTTATCATCTATCATTATTTCTACGCAATAGTCTAAGTTAAAAGATCTAATTCTACCATTTTCAAATTTACAACTTATTAGCATTTTTCCTCCATTTCAAAATTTTCCATAAAATTTTATTTTCCAATTAAATATTTTTTTAAACCAAGCAATCATCTATCTCTCCATTTTCATTTTCATAAACTCTAACAACATTCCTACACCGCCTTGGAATTCTAAGGTAAAATTGCGTTTAACTGGATTAAAACTATATAACTTGTAACGTAATCTTGGTATAAGTTCTGGGCAATATTTAAGATTATATATTTTGCCATTATAATTAAACTGATAGAGATTCTTGCTAATGCTGGAGACTATAATATTAAATTGTAATAAAAATCTTTTTAACTTCAGCATTAGCATCACTCCCCTTTTAATAATAATTTCCATCTTTAAAGATCTTTTTATATTTTTCTATTTTCCCTTGTTTTTTCAATTCCCAGTATTTGCCACAAGTAGTTTTATATGTTCGAGAAAGCATTAAAGCGACATCATATGCTCCTAGTATGTCATACCATCCAACTAAATCAATCAATTCCAATCTTGTCCAGCTTTTACCACTCCTTGATAAATCAACATCCTCAGGAAAATCATACCAATGTTTCATAATATCATCTCCAGAAGTTTAAATAGGTATTTTTAAATTGCTTTTTTTAGCATTTTCATCTTCGATTGCTTCTATTTTTTCTTCAAGTTCCTTTAATATTTCTTTAAAAAATTTAACATCTTGTTTTGCTGTCTTAAGATCCCCTGCATCTATTTTTTTCAAGCAAGAATTTATCATTTTATTTGCTATTTTTTTTCTTTTCTTTACTGCAACAGCAGTATCAATTACTTTTATTTTTTCATTTTCATCATCAGTTTTATTTTCTAGAAGTTCCCGAATTTCAGTAGTATTTTTTATTCCTTTTTCCATTATATTTAAGGCCACTTGGGGACTAACATCCTTGTGAGTAAGTATTCTTACAGCTAACCCAGACAGGCTAGAAATATAATCGCGGTATTGAGGAGCTTGAAGATATAACTCGTTTGTCTTAAGAAGCTCGCTAACCTTATCTTTGGTTAAACCTAAATTCTGATACCAAGCCATAAAGCTCTCCCCTTTTTCTTGTAATCGTACTTTAACTTCGTAAAGTGCAGTACACATTTCATACTTTCCAGTGGCATACTTTTTAAAACTATTTACAATTATTTCTTCTCTTGCAACTATAAATTCTTTAGTGTCCTGATCTATTTCGAAACTTTCGAAATCAAAGGAAGACTTCCATGTTGCTTCTTCCATTTTAGCTTTAAGCTTATTCATTAGATTTTCTTTCCTGGTTAAATTATTACTCATTTTTTATCACTTCCAAGACTGGATAAAAGGTAGATTGTAATTCTATAGCTGCTCTTGATTTACTCTCCCAAATTGTTTTTCCCTGGTCAATCATCTTTGAAATTAGTGCAGATTGACGTATTGGAACAGAAAGATATATGAGATTTCCTAAAATATCTTTTAAGGATTCAAAATATACTTTTTCAAGACTGCATCTTCCAGTTCTATTAGGGATTATAGCTTTAACTTTTTCAGCTGGGACTGTATCAAGTAAAGTTAAGATAGAATTCATTGTAACCATATCTAAGAAAGTTGGGATAACAATCTTATCAGCTACACCTATAAAAATATTGTCTAAATTTAGTACTGGTGTAGAATCGATAAAGATATAGTCAAATTCTGTTTTAATAGTATCTATAAAAATCTCAAACTTGTGTTTTAGAGAGTCGTCTAAATTAACAGAATGAAAAGGGATATAGAATAGATTGTTTCTTAGCTCTATTAGTTCACTATTACCATTTAAAATCCATTCTTCAAGGTCAGCATGAGTATTTATATTCACACCAGCAAAATCAGGAATATTATTTTGAGAATCTGATGTTAAAATTAATACTTTTTTATTTTTAATTGCAAAGTGATGTGCCAGTTGGAGTGTGATCCAACTCTTACCAACACCTCCTTTATTTGCTTTAATTAATATTATTGCTGCCATTTGCATCAACTCCTAATAGTGATATTCCAAGAATAACTAGATCTTTATGATTTCCAGTTTTTGTAAAATGCTGAGTTATTTGTTTAATATCTGTGTCTGATTCAATTTTTTTACTGATAACGAAAGTTCCATTCCCAAATCCTTGGTAAGAATCAGAATCTCGATAGCAAAATGAAATAAAATATTTATAATTCAAGAAAATCAACTCCTATTTTATCCAAGTCATTTAATGTCAGCTTTTCCAAAGGATAGTCATCCTTTTTATAAGCATTCCAAATTGGGAGATTATTTTCTAAGAAATAATCTTTTTTTGATTTGTAGATCTTACCTGTTTTTTTATCTTTGAAAAAAAATCTCTCTCTGCATTTATGCTTTTCACGATAATCGACTATTGCATACATTAATTCTGTTTTATTAAAATCATATTCATCAGCTGCATGCATAAGGAAATCAATTTCATAATCCCGCATATCGAGTAGAAAGGGTTTATGAAACTGAATCTCTTTAAGAAATTGATCAAATGTCATATTTACCTCCCTTTTTATAGTCACTAGGTATTGGAGCTTTTATAACACCATTTTTTAAATCTCCCTTTTTGAATAAGAAAATGCGAGATAAGTCAAATATTAATTTTCCTGCAAATTTTTTATCAATTCCATCATAAGAGGTAGCATCAATTCCTAGTTCATTGCATAGATTTATTATTTGCTTATAAGATTCAACAGGTATATTTATAGTCTTACTCATTTACTCCCTCCTGAAAGTGCCTTTTTTAATTTTATTTCATACTCTTGAACTAGCTCAGGATATAAATTCTTATATATTTCAGTATCATGTTTGTATCGATTGATAGAATTATTTTTATTGTGACTGATTGTCCATAGATTGAGATAATAATTACAACGTTCTCTTAATTTTTTTCTTATCTCTTCAGGAGATGCTATATTTACTGGTTTTTCTTTTTCAAGAATCTTTTCTCTTTCTTTTTTAGTTATTTGCCTTTCTCCCTTTTTTAACTTTGAACTAAATAATGCAGCTATGTTCTTAACTCCTGGAGTTGATTTTAGATTTGAATATAATTCTACTAAGTAATCTATTACTTTTTGTTCACTTTGTTTTAGCAATAATTTTTTTATTGCTTTTTGATTGGTTAAGGTAAAATTAATATTAAATTCTTCTTTAAAAAGTTTTTCAAAAACATCAAGGTCATGTTCTTCATGATCATGATTTTTGTTAATTGTATTATTTGTTATATTATTTATTTGTAGTCGATGATTTTCTGCTAGCGGTTTAGCCGCTAACGGAAAATCGACTTTCGGTTGAGAACACTCAGAAATGCTATCTTTAGAATTTACAGCTTTATATAGTATTTTGTATGCATTTTCTTTATCATCAATATCATCTAAGAGTTCCTGTTCTATTTGTTCTGTGAAAGGAGTTGGGACTTCATAAATCATATAAAATGTTTCAACTACCTTTCCACTTTTTCTTATTTCAAAATAGTGGCAATAATTATTTGCTCTCAACTCTTTCAATGCTGCTTTACAAGAAGCTAGTCCATCACTTTTAGCTGTTGCAAGTTGCTCTAAAACAATCTTCCAGTCAGCAGGTAAACCAACTAAATAAGCTAGAAGTCCAGTAGCTTTAAAACTTAAGTTAGGATCATTTATTCCTGTTTTATCTATTTGTAAATAAGGGTTTTGTCTAGTTTTTATCTTAATAATAGCCATCATTCATCATCCTTTTTTAATGCAATTTTTTGAATCGTAAAATTTCCATTTTTGTGGTCTTTTTCAAAAATTTTTATATGTCTTAAAGCTTCCTCTTTGGTTGTAAAAGATATTAGAGGATAAGAATTATCACCAGCTACATAGCCACATACAACATAGATATCAACTAACATTTATTTGCCCCCTTTTTTCTTCCCAAATTTTCTAATTCAAGTGCTTTTTTTAGATTAAAATCTTTTCCATATTTTTCTATTAATTTTTGTAATTGAATACTGGTTGTTACCATAAAAATTCCTCCTGATTACTTGCTTAATCTGAGGAAGTATGATAGAATTAATTATAATATAACGATAGCCGTCATTATATTTAATTAGGGAGATTAAGAGATTAATCTCCTTTTATTATTCTTTCAACTTCCACTTTTTCAAATCTTGTCTTAAAAGAGCTTCCACAAATTTTGCATTTGTAGTATCTGATTAATTTACCTTTTTTTGTTTTTGTGCAATAACTTTTGAGTTTACTGTAACAATTTGGGCATCTAATCATTTATTGATTCTCCTTGAAATAATTTCTTTTTCAAAAGAAGAGTTTTCATCTCTGAGCTTTTCTCTAGTAATAGCTATATAGTTAATCAAAAATTCTCTATTCTGATCATCTATATTTTCCAGTTCCATTTCTTTTGTAAGAACTGTGTCAATAATCTTGTTAAACTTCAGTATAAAATCTTCAAATTTATCTTTTACTTCACTGTCAGATAAAACTTTTAAAAAATAGTTGTGCTGCTCTTTTGTCCATGTAATAATTTCGTGTAAATGTTTTCTTCGTTGGTCATCTATTTCATCTATTACCGATGAATGTCTTAGAGTCTCTTCAATAGTCATTACTCGTGATTGGAGATTCATACTTCTTTCCAGTTCTAAACTGGCATTAATTGGTTTAGCCATATTCCCTCCTTTTTACAAAATTAAAAGTTTATATAAGGTAAGTCCCTCATTGAAGGGTTGTTTTATCCCCTCCAAAAGGATATAATAAAATTGATGGGCTAGAGTATCCTTATGGAGGCGATTTAATGGATTTAAAATTAAAGTTTAATAAAGCAAGAAGTAATATGAGAAAAAGATTCACTACACATCTTTCTTTTAAAACAACTGAAGACAACTACGGTATAAAAACTGAAATTTTATTAGGAAATTCTGGTACTATTCTTTCAGTTGGCTTTGTAAAGTACACAGGAAATTATCAAGAAGATTACGTAAACAGCATGCTAGATGCTATTGAAAATTACGACAAAACTCTAATTGAAGATTAGTCAATAACTATAAAATCTAGCCCATTTTTAAATTTTTAAATTTGGTTTATATAAACTTTTAATATTTCAGCAAAGTTTTCATCAGATATTCCTAGCTCTTTCATTTTGTTATTTATCTTTTCCATAATTTCTAAAAAATTATTTAATTTATCCTTTTCATTCACTGGTAGGCTCATTTTTCTTGTCACCTCCTTTGGAAATTGGATTGTTGAATGGCTTATTCATAAGGGAAAGTAACGCCTTTATACAACAATTTTTTGGTAATTAATTCGCAGTATTTAAAAATATATTTGTTAAAAAATATATGTTTTGAAAAACATAATTCCAAATAATAATATTTTTGGTATAAAGCTTTGAGGTCGTTAGATTTAATTTTTTTGGCTTTTTTTAATTGTCGTTTCATTGATAACAAAAGTTTTTCTTGTTTAAAAGTTAGTTGACTTAAAATCAGTTCCATGCTGTCAATTCTATGAGCCAACTTTAAGTACGAAATAGAATCAATTTTTTTCATATTTTGTTTTAATTTCTTTTTCTCATGTAATACCTCCTAATATTTTGTGATGAATTATAGATAATTAGGAGAATAGGACTAACTATTCCCTATATAAAAATGAAAACTAATCTACTGAATACCCCTTTAATTTTTCTATAATTTCTTGTTTAAGCTCATCACCAATTCTAAGTTTACCTTTCAGAATAACTCCAGCTATTAAATATGTTTCTATAAGCTTGTCTAAATTCTCCTCTTTTCTAGTAACTATTTCTGCTAAAAGTTCATTAGTGTTAAATTGTTTTAAAACTTGTTCTTTTGAAAAAATAATATCTGTCATTTTTATTCCTCCTTTCTTTACTTTTTGCAAAATAGATGATATAATTCAAGTATCAACCCGTAAGGGACTTAAAATGTGTAAAAAAATTAAGCTTAGAATACTAGCCCTAATAGTTTTATTGGGGCTTTTATTCTGCCCTTAAGCAAGACAGAAATTACACATTTTAAGGAGGTACTACTATGTACATTACTATCAACATTAACACAATTAACGGAGGACTATTTATAGCCTTTTGTATAATTGCTTGGTGGTGGTATAAAAACAGGTAGTCACCTCACACCCTACGGGGTCTTTTTTATTTTTTGGAGCTTTCTTAAATATTTTTTAAAAATGTTTAATTCATCACCTCCATATTTTTGGTTATATTCAATTGCCAATGTTCAATAAAAATCATTGATACAATGGTTGTTGAATATGATATAAATGGTTAATAGTTTATTTAATTTTGAAAATATCAGGAAATAAATTTAAAATTATTTTTCGATAAGTATGTAAATTTATTTACTTACTTATTTACTTAATAACATTTCCAAAAATTTTGTACTAGAAATATTAAGAGCATTACTCCAAGCAATGATAGATTTTAATGTGGGAGTTCCACCGTTTTCCCAATATTTTAGCTGTGTAGAAACTGTTTGTTTTCTTATTTTTAATTTTTTAGATAAGAAGGTTTGAGAAATGTTATTTTTTTTTAGATATTTTTTTAAAGTCATATTTCCTCCTTTGTAAATACTTTTACTTACTGTGATTATAAAACATTTATTTTGATATGTCAATATAATTACTTACATTTTTTTTTAAAATAATAAATAAATTTACTTACTTTTTCTTATGAAATTGGGTATAATTAATGCTAGGAGGGTATCATGAAGTCAGGAGAATTTTTAAAAAAATGCAGAATAAAATTAGGACTTTCATTAAGAGCTTTAAGTGGAGCGTCAGGTGTATCTCATACTCAGATAGCAGACTTAGAAAATGGTGTAAACTTTGGTACTTACGAAAAAATAGATAAAATCTTAGATGCTTTGAAGTTAACATCAGAAGAAAAGGAGTTATATTATAGGATGAGAGATCTTGAAAAAACTCCTGTGTCTGTGAAAGAAGAACTTGAAAAGTTACAAAGACAAGTCAATTATTATAAAAATATGAAACTCGATTCTAATGCAGAGATAGAATTTAAAAGAAAAATTATACCTATATATAGTAATATATGTGCAGGAAATGGTGGCTGTGAAGCAGATATAATTAGTCATATTACTGTACCAGTAGATGGTATTTTTACTGGAGATGTATTTGCAGTAAGAGTAGATGGGGATAGTATGGAGCATACAATAGAGGATAAATCTATTGTGTTCATAAAAAAAGATGTAGAAGTACCTAATAATCGTATAGGGGCATTTATTCTAAATAATGAGTCTTATCTAAAAAGATTGTGTAAAATGGGAGATAGTATATTTTTAAGGAGTGACAACAGGGATTATCCAGATATTCATGTACAACCAAATGATGACTTTATTGTTGTTGGGAGATATATTGGGACTATTATGAATACTGATGAATGATATGAAGATATGTATATTTTTACGGACATTTAAAATTTTATTAAATTAAAACAAGAGGAAAAATGAAAGCTGGAGAATATATCAAATCGATTAGAAAACAGAGGGGATTATCATTAAGGCAAGTTGCTTATAAGACAGGATTATCTCACAGTTATATTTCAGACATTGAAAAGGGGAACTTAGTTGGAACTAATGAAACTCATGAAAAAATACTGAGTGGATTAAATTTCAATGAACAAGAAAAAAATCATTTTTATCAATTATTAATTGAGGATAAAGCAGTTCCACCATATATTGTTGAAAAAATAAAAAAATTGGAAAAAGAAATTGAAAATTTGAATAAAGATTCTATTACTAATGTACATGTAACAGAAAAAAATAAAAAAATTCCAGTTTTTAGTAATATATGTGCAGGAAATGGTGGCTGTGAAGCAGATATAATTAGTCATATTACTGTACCAGTAGATGGTATTTTTACTGGAGATGTATTTGCAGTAAGAGTAGATGGGGATAGTATGGAGCATACAATAGAGGATAAATCTATTGTGTTTATAAAGAAAGATGTAGAAGTCCCTAATAATCGTATAGGGGCATTTATTCTAAATAATGAGTCTTATCTAAAAAGATTGTGTAAAATGGGAGATAGTATATTTTTAAGGAGTGACAACAGGGATTATCCAGATATTCATGTACAACCAAGTGACGACTTTATTGTTGTTGGGAGATATATTGGGACTATTATGAATACTGATGAATAAAAGGTAGAGTAGTAAAAAAGAATATAGGAGATATTTTGAGTACTTTAGCTATTATTGTAAAAAAATTAAGAGAAGAGAAAGGAATCAGTCAACTGGAACTTGCAAAGAAAGCTGGTATTGGTAGCGGAACACTTGGAGATATTGAAACTGGTAGAAGTCGTGGCAGTAGAAAAACTCTAGATAAAATTATAAAGGCTCTACAGTTAAACGAAACTGAGAGATTGAAAATAGATTCTGCTTTTTTAGGAAGGGATTTATCAAACGTGCATAGAATAGGTGATACTCTAATTAAAATTCCAGTTCGTGCAATCACCTCTGCAGGTAATGGATGCCTTAATTTTGAAGAAAATATAAAATCAATTGCAATTAGAAAAAATGGATTTGATTCCAATTGTTATTTGATAGAAGTTTCAGGAACATCTATGGAACCACTTATTCAAGATGGAGCATATATAGTAGTGGATCCAAGAGAAGTTGATATTATTGATGGAAAAATATATGTGGTTACTTTTGATGGTCAAACATACATAAAGAAAGTTTTTAGAAATGAACAACTTAAAGCAATAATATTAAAAAGTGTCAATCCACAATTTGAAGATATCTATATAGTGGAAGAAATGTTAAATGGGTTTTCTGTTAAAGGAAGAGCAGTTAAGTTTATATTAGAGGGAAAGTTATAAAATAATATGTGTGGAGAGGATTATTTATGAAAAAAATGTTATTATCAGTTTTTATTCTATTTTCAGTTCTTGCTATTGCTGCTCAAACTGTTTACATCACACCAAAAGGTAAAAAATATCATTCAACTAAAAATTGTAGGACATTGTCAAGAAGCAAAAATATTATGGAAGTTGATATTTCTGAAGTAGGGAATAGGACTCCTTGTAAGGTTTGTTACTAAATTATTTTGGGGAAATAAAAAATTAGTTTTATAAAACTTTTTATAAATATTTTTGGAGGAATTTAAGTGAAAATACAATATATCAGTACTAGAATAGAAGCAGAGCAAACTAAAAAAATTAATGAAAATATATTTTTATTTAGTAAATTGTCTTCTCCTTTTTCTTTAGATAGTTTCGATATAAATATTATAGATTTTAATTATATTTGGAAAAATTCAAATTCGGAAAATATTTTAAAAATAGATGTTATTAATGATATTGATAGTCTAAAAGACATGATACAAAATAGTAAAAATACAAAATTTATTATTTTTTATCCTCAAAATGAAAGATATGAATATAAAACAGTAAAAGGAATGGTTTGGAGAGACGAAAAAAAATTATTAAAAGATATGATTCCACAAGTTTCAGAGATAATTTCTTATCTTTTAAAAATTGACAAGGAAGTTAAAATACTATATGAAAGAACAGCAACTGTGATTGATAATAATATTGTTCTAATGGCTGATTTTTGCTTTAATGAAAAAAAGGAAGTCTTAACAAAATCTTCTTCAGATAAAGCAACAACAATAAAATTTAATGAACGAGTATATTTAACTACTTTAAACTTTGAAAGGATTTTCAATAAAGAATTCCAAGAAAGTATTATTCCTTTTTTAAAAAAAATAAAATTAATAGAGGAGAAATCAACTGTACCAGATTGGCTTGAAACTATTAATTTTCTTAATGATAAAGAAGAAAAAGAAAAAATAAAAGAAAATAATAAAATTATAAATAAAGCTCAAGAAGAAATAGAGACATCTAAGAAAATTTTAGATAAAAATTTATATTACAAGTCTATTCTTTATGCAACTGGTGATGAATTGGTAAAAGTAGTTTTTGATATCTTGGGTGATATATTAGACTATAACTTAAATAATTTTACAGACGAAAGAAAAGAAGACTTTTTAATAAAAAAGGAAAATATAACTTTTATCGGAGAAATAAAGGGAGTTAATGGATCTGTAAAAAATGCAAATATATCACAATTGGATAATCACTATAATATGTATATAGATAAATTAAATGATGAAAATAAGGAAGAGAATGTAAAAGCATTATTAATTATTAATTACAATAGGAATTCTCCTATTAATGAAAGAAATGAAATTCATGAAAATCAAATAAATTTAGCAGAAAGAAATAAGAGTTTGATTATACCAACATATGACTTGTTAAAGTTATATGAAGCATTTAAGCAACATAGAATATCCTCAGATGAAATTGAGAAGATGTTTATAGATAAGATAGGTGTTTTTAAATACATATAATTAACAAAGAGTATAAGGATTTTAGGAAATAAAAAATAATACAGATACTACTATTTACCGCATTAATTAGGAAAAAATATATTAGGACTATTATGAATATTAATGGATAGTAAAATAGAACTAACTCTATGCACTAGATATTCATATAGAAAAGCAATGATGAAATTGCTATTATAGAAATAGTTTAAAAAATACAAGGAGGTAAGAATATGTCTAATAAAAAACAAAATTCGAATAGAGTACAACCTTTAAACGAAGGGCTTAATGTAGTTAAAATAAAAAATATTCAAAATAAAAAGAAAAAAGCTATGAATAATAACACTGAAAAAGAGAAATAATATTAGATATAAGGAGTTAAACTGATGAAAAGCGATAAAGAAAAGATACATACTAAGAAAAAAGAACTCAGAAAAAAAACAAGAACAGAAACTCTTAATTTTTCTTTAAATCCTTATTATTTTCGTAAAAAAAAGCATAAGCAATCTAAAAAAAAGAAGAAATCATAAATATAAAATTTTTTAGGGGTGAAAAGCCAAATGGATTATCAATTATTAGACTATGGTTTTCTTCTATTTCCAGGAGTTGTATCCGTAGCTCTACTACAACTTTTAAATTCAAAAAGGAAGAGTTATACAAGTATTGAAATTGTATTTTATTCTTTCATATTGGGAGTTTTAATAAGAATAGTATCAACAGTGTTTCTTTTTCACCAAAAACCAGATAATTTTTTTAATATAAATAATATTTTAAAGTCTGGAAAGTTTGATATATTTGAATTTATTCTAAATATAGGAATAGGAATATTTATAGCTTTATTGCTATCATATATAAGAAATTTAGGAAGTTTAAATGAGTATTTACAAAACTATGATGTTACTTATAATCATGGTTTTGAAAATCTTTTAGATTGGATTATAAATTCTCCAAGTGATTTTCCAAATGAAATGAAAAAAAGAACAGTTGTAGTCAAGAATTATTCAAATGGTGAATTATATTTTTATGGTGATTTAATAGGGCAAGAAATACATGAGAATTTTATTGAAATCCTGCTCTATAATGAAAAAAATGATAAATATCAATATATTCAATTAAAACCAGGTGAATTTTATATAGAATTTATAGAAGAATCGTGTGAATCTAATAATAAGGGAAATGAACTGTCTGAAGATGATGAAGCATCTTCAGAAGAAGGCAGTACTGTTGTAGATCAAAAAAAAATAATACCTACTTTATTTTATACTTTATTATTATTTATTTGTTTTATAAATATAAAAGAATTGATTAAATTTTATGAAAGTATATCGCTGTGTAATATATTAATTTTTATTATTAGTTGGCTATTTGTAATAATAATACAAAAATTGAAATTAATAGAAAAATTAAAACTAATACGAAAATTACTTAAGAACATAAACAAATGAATAAGATATATAGGAGAAGATAGTTTTCTTATATCAACTAAATTTTTATTAAAAATATAAAAATTATATATCCTGGTATGGCAAAAGAAAAGTTTTAGATATTATTGATAAAAAGATGATACAGACAGAATTCTTAGGAGGTGTCATCTGGATATATTAAAATTGATAAACATCGTGGTAGTAGAAAATTGTAGTAAAATTCATATTAGAGGAGAGATTATGAATAAATTAGAAAAAGCAGCTGCTGATTATGAAGATAATGGTGGGAAATTAGCAATTAGGGGATATAATTTTCAAACATATGCAGCCATTTTTTTTATGATGGCACTCCATAAACATGGATATCAATTTAAACTTGCAGCAGAAAAAACAGATGATATATGGCTTGAAAACTTAACATTGAATAAAAAATATAAAATGCAAGTAAAATCAGAAAAGTTAACCCCAAATAAAATTATTACTTCTAATAAAGATAACGACAGGTCAATTTTATGGAAATTAGTTTTAAATAGTGAACCGCATGATTACATTACTTTAGTATTTGGGCAAGAAAGAGGAGATAACCTAAAAAAAATATGTAAAAATATTGATGTAAATTTAGGGATACCTAGTTTTACTTTAGATTCTGAACGATATGAAAAAGATATGTTATCTAAAACAGACAAACAAAATTATAAGAAAGTTAAAGATTTATTAGATGAATATCAATATCCACAAAATAAATTAATATTTCATGAACTCCCATTTACAGTTAAATCGGATAATTGTTTTAATTATTTATGCTCTTATTGTTCAAATGATTATGAGCACCAGTTAGAGAAAATTCAAATGAGTAAAGAACAAATATATAGCATTGCTGGAACTATATATCATGCAATTGATGAAAGTTCACAAATTGAATTTTTTACTAATATGATATTTGAGAGTGTACAAAATAAAAATGAAAAAGATAAGTTTACTGAATTAATTATAAAAAATATAGAATCTTATAAAGGACCTATATGGCATCGAAAATTAATGAATGTTAAAGGAGAATATTTAGAAAATAGAATTTTATATCACGAAATATTAAGTTTTATAAAAATAGATGATAGTCTATGTGATATTTCATTTATAGATTATTTTAATCAAAATCTCAAATTAATAGAAATGAATTTAGATGAAATTCAGAAAAAAAGGATTAACATTTACATTATTACATGGTATATTATAGATAAAATTGTAGAAAAGGAGATTGGAGAATATGATAATTAAAATTAATAATTTTAAGATTATAGAAATTAGTACCCAAAAATTTGGGAATTTTGTATTCTCAGACTCTGTAAATATAATTTCAGGAAATAATAAACAAGGAAAATCAACTCTGATCAAGTCTATTATGTATACTTTGGGATTTTCTGTAAAAAAATGGGCGGATAACTTTGATAGAAAAGATTTTATTTATATACTGAATATTAATATTGGAGATAGAACACATGAGATTATTCGCATGAGTGATAAGGCTTGGTTTATCAACGAAAAAGTATATGACTTAAGTGATTATAGAAAATTTTTAAAACATGAATTGAATATTACTTCAGAGTTGATAGGGAAAGATACACATAGCCATATTCCTTATCCTACTGATTTATTTTTATTTAATTATGTTGATCAAGATGATTCCTATAATGATTTATTTAAAGGGAATCATCAGTCAAGAACAATGTATGACAAAAATGAATTAGAAAAAATATATAAAGAATATATAGGATTGTCAAATGATGATATCTTAAAATTACAAAATTATGTAAAAGTATTAAGAAATGAAAAGAATGATTTAATAAATAAACAAAAATTATTAAAAAATTTATTAGAAAAACATGAAACTAAAAAACTAGAACTCATTAGTTTTAGTGTAGAAGAATATAAGAAAGAAATAGAAAAAATAGAAACTTCAATAAATGAGTTTTTATTAGAAAGAAATAAACTAGAGAGGGAAAAATTTAAGATTTTAAACAACTTAAAAGAATACGATTTTGAGAAAATTCAACTTGAAAATTTGTATGATGAGTTAGAGAAAAATACCGCTAGTGTAAAATGTAAATTTTGTAACTCCAAGTTAAATCAAACATTTGAACAGAGGTATGAGCGAGAATTAAGTAAAACATCAATAGTCGTTCAATATGTAGAATTGAAAAATTTGATAAAAGAAGAGGAAAATAAACTCAAAAAAAATAATGAAAAAATAGAAATATGTGAAAAAAAATTACTGGAAATTCAGGAGCTTTTTAGTAATTCAAAGTCGAATTTAAAATTTGCTGAAATAATTGAAAATAATGTAAAATTTGGCATAATTAGGGGACTAAATGATGAATACACATACAATGCAAATCAAATTGATGATAAAGAAAGATTAATTTCAGATACAAAAAAAAATATAGATGTGATGAAAAAAGAACAAGAAGAATATGAAAAGGAAATAAAAAATTTCTATCATGCTAAAATAAAAGAAGTGAATAGTTTATTTCCACAAGATGATGCTTCTTATTTTGAAAATAGATTTATGATGTTTCAAAATAAGAAAACTGGTTCAGATAGTAATATATCGTTAGTTATTGGTTATTATATATACTTTTCTATTCTAGTGAAATACTCTAAGATAAAATTTCCAATAATTTGGGATACATTCATAAAAGAAGCATTAGATACTTCGAATGCGGAAGGACTAGAGAAATTAATTAATGAACATGTATTAAAACTAAATACTCAAATTATTTGTTCTAATATACCTGAAACAGATAAAGATATAAAGATTAAAAATATTGAGAAATACAATGTAATTGAAATAAAAGAGGAAATCTGTAATACAGCACTTGGAGATACAGAAAAAGAATTACTAGATAAGATATTCTATATTTTAAAATAAGAAGTTTTAAAGCTTATTTACGGCTACGAATAGTAAATTTTAACAAGAGGAAAGAACTGTTATAAACGATTATTCTTTATAGCAGTTCTTTTA
>NZ_JADRHM010000025.1 GCF_018205345.1 Fusobacterium sp. DD2 | reverse complement strand
TTTTAGCTATATTTTTATTTAATTAGATTATTTAATTTTTTAACAAATTCAACTGGATTTTCAATTTGGAAACCTTCCATAATAAGTGCTTCAGTATAAAGAACATCTAATAGGTCATCAAATTTCTCAGTATCTTTAGTCTCTTGAAGTTTTGCAAATAGTGGGTGATCTGGGTTAAGAGCAAGTATCTTTTCAGCTTTTACTCCTTCATTTCCAGGTATTTGAGAAAGAACTTTTTCCATTTCCAGTGATATCTCACCTTTTGCAAGTAATCCAGAAGCACTGTTTCCAAGGTTATTGCTAAGTTCAACATCAACAATCTTAGGAGATAATTTTTCTTTTATCTTATCAAGGATAGATTTATTATCTTCTGCTATCTTTTTAATCTCTTCCTCTTTTTCTTTATTATCTTCAAGTTTGAAGTCAGAATCATTTATAGATTTAAATGATTTTCCATCATACTCTCCAAGAGTTTTAAATACAAACTCATCTATTTTATCTGTAAGTATTAAAACGTTGATACCTTTTTCTTTTAAAGCTTCCATTTTTGGAAGTGATTTAATAGTAGCAACATCATCACCACTTACATACAGCATCTCTTTTTTATCTCCAATAGAGTCAGCAAATTCTTTTAAAGTAACAAACTTATCGTCTTTAGAATCTCTAAATATTAAAAGATCTTTTAGTTTATCTTTGTTCATACCAAAAAAGTCCTGAATTCCCATTTTGATATGTCTTCCAAATGCTTCCCAAAACTCAACATATTTATCTCTGTCAGTTTTTAAGATATATTCAAGTTCAGAGATAATCTTCTTTTCTATATTTTTAGCTATAGCCATAAGCTCGCTATTTTGTTGAAGTATCTCTCTTGAAATATTTAAAGAGAGGTTATCACAATCTACAAGTCCTTTTACAAATCCAAAGTAGTCAGGAATTAGATCTTCACATTTATCCATTATAAAGACATTTTTTGTATAAAGTTGAAGTCCTCTTTTGTAATCCTTTGAATAGAAATCAAATGGAGTTTTCTTAGGAATATATAAAAGTGCTGTATATTCAATGTTTCCCTGTACCTTAATGTGGAAGTGGAACATAGGGTCTTCCCAGTCATGGAAATTTGATTTGTAAAACTCATTATAATCTTCATCTTTTAATTGTGACTTATCAGTTTTCCAGATAGGTTTTGTTGAGTTAATTACCTCATTTTCAAAATATATTGGATATCTTACATAGTCAGAGTATTTTTTAACTAAATCTTTAACTTTCCAATCTTCAAGGAATGTATCAAAGTCGCTACCCTCTTTTAATGTAAGAGTGATATCTGTTCCTCTATCACTTCTTTCAATCTCTTCAATATCATATGAACCATCACCAGTAGAAGTCCATTTTACACCTTTTTCACCTTTTGGAGATTTAGTGATTAGAGTAATTTTATCTGCAACCATAAATCCAGAATAAAATCCAACACCAAATTGTCCAATAATATCAATATCATCCTTTGAAATATCTTTTAATTTTTCTTTAAAAGCTTTAGAACCTGATTTTGCAATTGTTCCTATATTTTCAAGGACTTCTTCATAAGTCATACCTATACCATTATCACTAATAGTCAATTCTTTTTTATCTTTGTCTACAGTTATAGTAATTTTAAAATCTTTATTTTCTCCTAAAATTTCGCTATTAGTAAGAGCTTCAAATTTTATCTTATCAATAGCATCACTTGCATTTGATATTAGCTCTCTCAAAAATATCTCTTTGTTAGTATAGATTGAGTGTATCATTAAATTTAGTAATTCTTTAGTTTCTGTTTGAAACACTTTTGATTCTTTTCTCATTCTATTTCCTCCTTTTAGCACTCTATAACTTTAGTGGCTAATAAATTATATATCACAATAATATAGAGTTGTCAATAGGGAAAATAAAAATTTTACTCTTCATCTTCCATTTCATATTTTTGTCTAAGTACTGACATAAGGACTACTGCAGGGATAACTACTCTCATTGCAGGACCTGTTAAATCAGCTATTATCCATGCATTTAATGCAATAGCAACTGGACCGCTTAAAAATCCACCTAATATTTTAGCTATTGTATTATTAGCTACAAATGTAAGACCTCTTCCAAATAGATGTCTCCAGATAAGATTTGCAAATACAAGTGTAGCTCTATATGTAACCATTCCACCAGCTTTAAAAGCTTGTCTTATAACAGTTACACTTATTTTTCCCCATGGGATTTCGTTATAGGAATTGATGATTTTCTTTAAATCTTCATCTTCTAAAGCTAGTTCAGATAAAAATTTCTCTGTATCTTTTTCTTTCATTTTAGAAAAAAGGTCTAACATAAGTTTTTCACAGATTGCATTTTCAAGCTCTGCAGTTGGGATAAATCCGATAATAGGAAGTTTAAGTCTTCTTGCAGTATGCTCTATAATCTGTCTGTATTTGACTCCTTTTCCTCTAAAGATATTAACCAGTGTGTTTCCTCCATAAAGTTGTAATTCCCCAGCTATTCTTTCCCAATACATATGATAGTCTTCTTTGTACTTTTGATATTCCTCAGATTTTAAAAGGGATGTAGTTAATCTTTTATGCCCATTTTTAGGATCATAAGCTAAAATCTGGAATAATCCTTCAAGCTCCTGGTTACTGCATTTTTTTAAAAACTCTAAATCTTCATCATAGATGTAATTCACCTGAATTTCCTCCTTTGTAAAAATTCTTTTCAATTTATTTTAGCATATTAGAATAAATATATCTATAAAAGAGAGTGGATTTTGACAAAGTTAATCATATAAAAAAAGAATGACTAAATAATAGTCATTCTTTGAACTCTATTTTATGTTAAAGACCTCTTTAATTGTGTTAGTAACACCATGATTATTATTATCATCACGAGTTATAAAATTTGATATTGCAATTAATTCAGGATGGGCATTTTTCATAGCATAACTGTATTTTGCATTTTTCATCATTTCAGAATCATTTAGATAATCTCCAAATGCCATAGTTTCATTGTAAGAAATTCCAAGGCTTTCCTGAGTCTTTTTAACAGCAACCCCTTTATTAGTACCAGGATTGCTAAGATCAAGCCATACTTTTCCAGAAACTACTACATTGAATATATCACTATACTCCTTGAAATAGTTATAACTGTTTTCTTCAGAGATACCAAAATCACAAATTGCCACCTTAATAATCTCTTCAGGTATATCTTTTATATTTTCAACAAGTGCAAGAGTAGTATAGTATTTTCTAATCTCACTTTGCATCTCTATTCCACTGTTATCAAAAATCTTTTTATCAATGTAAGATGAAGATTTACCACAAAAGATTGGTACAATATTTTTAATCTCTTTAGTTATAAGTAAAACTTTATCTATCTGTTCCTGACTCATTGGGTTTGAAAAGATCTCTCTATTTTTATACATTACAAGGGATCCATTTTCACAAATAAATAAAAGATTGTCTTTTATTCTATCAAATTTTCTTACTAAATTATAATAAGGTCTCCCACTTGCTATTGCAAATACAACTCCTTCATTTGAAAGCTGTCTTTCAATTGTCCAAAACTCTTCATTGATCTCATCGTGATCATTTAAAAGTGTTCCATCCATATCAGTAAGTATCAGTTTTATCATATGTTTCCTCTTTTCATTTTTTCCTGTATTATATCATATTTTGTTATATTTTTTTAAGAGGGTTGAATTTTTTAAGATAAATAAATGATACAAGAAGAGTTACCAGCTCTGTAACTGGAACTGATAACCATATTCCTGTAGCTCCCCAAAAACCAGGAAGTATATGCAGGAATACCACTAGAAGTATTATTCCACGTAGCAGAGTGATAATAGTTGAAATTTTAACTCTGTTAATTGCAGTAAAATATCCAGCTGTAAAGATATTAAATCCTGAAATCAGATAAGCAAGGCTGTATAATCTTAAAGCATTTACAGTGAGCTCTATAGTTTTGCTGTCATTTAAGAATATTGAAACAATTCCTCTGTTAGCAAGATTTACCAGAATATAGAAGAAAATCTGTATTCCTGTAAGGAGAATAAAACTTATTTTTAAAAGTTTTCCGATACGAGGATAGTTTTCCGCACCTAGATTATAGCTTAAAATAGGTTGAGTTCCCTGATTAAATCCAATCATAGTCATTGTTATAAAAGCTGTAACATAACCTATTATTCCAAAAGCTGATACCCCTGTATCTCCAACTCTTCTCAGGATAATAAGGTTAAATACAAAGATTGATACTCCCATTGATATCTCAGCTAAAAATTCAGCAAATCCTATTTTCATAAGTTTTATAATAGTTTTTACAAATTCCATAATTGAATAATGAACTTTTGTAAATTTTATCTTTTTAGTTCTAAAGAATATATAGAAGAATAGAAGTGACATTGATGTAAGCTGTGATAAACCAGTTGCAAATGCAGCACCTTTTATTCCCCATTTAAAAATAACTACAAATACATAATCTAAAACTATATTGATAACTCCACCTGAAATTACACAGTAAGTTGGATATGTTGGGTTTCCATCAACTTTGATATAGATTTCAAGAGCATAACCAGTCATATAGCATACACAGAATAGAATTACAACACTTAGATATTCGTGGACATATGGATATAGTTCTCCAGTTCCACCTAAAAAATGAATTATCGGTTCAATAAAAATAGATATAAGTGCAGAAATAAGTACTCCACAACTTAAAAGTGAAATAACTGCTGTTGTGAATATCTTATTTCCAGCTGTTCAGTCGCCCTCACCATAGTGAATAGCTATAACAGTAGAACTTCCCACTGCTATCATGATTCCAATGGCAAATGTGAGGTTTACAAGAGGCATAGCAATATTAACACCAGCTAGTCCCAATGGCCCTACAAAGTTTCCAATAAACATACCATCTACCATTGTGTATATAGTAAATATCCACATTGATACTACAGAAGGGATAGTATATCTGAGGATAGTTTTTAATACACTCCCTTTTTGATTCATAAAAATCACTCCTTTAGTAAATTATATTTATATTTTAAACCTTGGAACTATTCTAAGGTCAAGTGAAATGTGGTATAATTAATCTATAAGCTGACTTTGAGGTGAAAGATTTGAAAAAATACTATAAAATTGGAGATGTAAGCAAGATATATAATATAAGTACTGACATCTTACGTTACTATGAAAAGATTGGTCTTCTAATTCCTGATACGAGAAAAAGTAATGGATATAGATATTATTCTGAGAAACAGTTATGGAAACTCAGTAACATTAGAAATCTCAGAAAACTAGGCGTAGGTCTAAAGGATATAATTGAATTTTTAGAAACAAGAAGTATTGATAAAACTGAAGAGATGATTGATTTCCAACTGGATAAGATAGAGAAGAGTTTAAGACAGTTAAGAGCATTAAAAAACGAGCTTAAAGGGAAAAAAGAGAGTATTGCTTTTTTTAAAAAGTTTGACAAGTATGAGGTTCCTATTATTTCAAAATTAAAAAAGAGATATATCTATCTCACTAAAGGGGATTTTAGAGAGGAAAGTGAAATCAATCTTGAACTTAAAAAACTTAAAGATAAAGCTGAAGAGGACAATGATTTTCTATTTACAGAGAGTGAAATAGGGACAATTATACCTTTGGATAAATGGGAAATGGGAAATTATTATGATTATTGTGGTACTTTTATCATATCCAGGGAGAAAACCTCTTCTGTTTTAAATTCTGGATTGTATCTTACATATTTTTTTAAAGGAGACTATCAGGAGATAGGAAAACACTATGAAAAACTGAAAGAGTATCTTAAAAATTGTGATTATAGAATATGTGGTGATATAATAGAACTTTATCATATAGAGATACATATTACTGAAAATAAAGATGAGTATGTTACAGAGATACAAATTCCATTGGAAAAAATATAGAAAAGATTATATAATAAGTAGACAAGAAAAAATAGGACGTGAGATTATATGGAAAAAGGCAGAAAATTATATTTAAAAATATTTTCATCTACTTTTTTTCTAAGTGCTTTTACATTTGGCGGAGGGTATGTTATTGTCCCACTTATGAGAAAGAAATTTGTAAATGAGTATGGATGGATAGATGAACAGGAAATGATAGATTTAATAGCAATAGCACAGTCAGCACCAGGAGTTATTGCAATTAACTCTTCAATTATAATAGGATATAAATTGGCTGGAGTATTGGGAGCATTAGTTTCAGTAGCAGGAACTATACTGCCACCTCTTTTTATTATTTCAATTGTATCAATGTTTTATCTCTCTTTTAAGAAAAATCCAATTGTCAATGGAGCTCTTGAAGGGATGCAGGCAGGAGTTGCAGCAGTAATTGCAGATGTAGTTATAAAAATGGCAATGGATGTAGGTAAAAAAAGAGATATAATTTCAATAATTGTTATGATAGGTGCTTTTATAGCAACTAAGTATGTAAATATAATGGTAATAATTATTGTGTGTGGACTTATTGGTATAATTGTTAATAAGATGAAAAAAGGTAAAAAGGAGGAATAGCATGCTTCTATATTTACAGTTATATTGGAGTTTCTTTAAAATAGGACTTTTCAGTATTGGAGGGGGATATGCTTCACTTCCGTTGATAGAAAAAGAGATAGTGGAATATCATAAATGGATAGATATGACAGCTTTTACTGATATAATAACAATTTCTCAGATGACACCTGGACCTATTGCAATAAACAGTTCAACATTTGTGGGAATTCAGGTAGGAGGAATACCAGGAGCAATTGTAGCAACATTGGGATGTGTAACTCCATCTGTTATAATTGTACTTTTCTTAGCTCATATCTATATGAAATATAGAAATCTTGAGCTGATGTCAAGTATACTTTATGGTCTTAGACCAGCTGTAGTATCACTTATTGGAGCAGCAGGAATTTCAATAATTTATCTTGCTTTCTTTGGACAGAAAGTTGTAGATTGGAGTAATATAAATATTAATTATATATCAGTTGTACTCTTTGCAGTTTCGATGTTTATTTTAAGAAAATTTAAAACCAGCCCTATATATGTTATGGTAGGATGTGGAATAGTTGGAGCGGTGATATATAACATTTAAGAGGTGGATTATGATAGTAGGATTGACAGGTGGTATAGCAAGTGGAAAATCCACAGTGAGTTCCATTTTTGCAAGCTTAGGAGCAGAGATAGTAGATGCAGACAAAGTTGCAAGAGAGCTCAGTGATTTAAAAGAAAACAAAGATAAAATGGTAGAGATATTTGGAAAAGAGATACTTGACTGTAATGGAGAAATAGTAAGAGAAAAGACGAGAGAGAAGGCTTTTGAAAATAGAGAGCTTTTAAAGAGATTAAATGCACTTCTTCATCCTCAGGTAATAAAGTATTTTATTGATAAAAAAAACAGTCTGAATAAGGGTCGTATTATTATATTTGATATACCGCTACTGTTTGAGTCACATGTTGAATATCTATGTGATAAAATAGTAGTTGTAGTGGTACCAAGAGAGGTACAGGTGAAGAGAATAATGGCTCGTGATGGAAGTTCAAAAGAACTTGCTCAAAAGATAATAGATGCACAGTTTCCACAGAAGTATAAAGAGGAACATGCAGATATAGTTATAGATAACAGCTGCTCACTTGATGAGTTGAATAAAAAGGTGAAAGCTGTATATGAAGAATTAATAGATAATGAGAGGTAATAGATGAAAATAGTAGCCCCAGCGGGAAATATGGAGAGATTTTATGCTGCTGTAAAAGCAGGAGCACAGGAAATATATATGGGTCTTCAGGGATTTGGAGCTAGAAGAAATGCACAGAACTTCACTCTTGAAGAGTATAAACAGGCACTTGATTATGCCCATGCAAGAGGGGTAAAGATATTTCTTACTCTAAATACAATAATGATGGAAAAGGAGATGGAATTTCTATATCCAAATCTTAAGATACTTTATGAACATGGTTTGGATGCTGTAATTGTACAGGACCTTGGATATTTTAGCTATATGAAGGAAAATTTTCCTGATATGGAATACCATGGAAGTACACAGATGACAGTTGGAAATCATTATGAAGCTGAATATTTAAGAAAAATAGGTTTTTCAAGAGTTGTACTTCCTAGAGAGATGACTTTTGAAGAGATAAAGAAAATAAGAGAAAATACATCAATAGAGCTTGAAATATTTGTATCAGGTGCACTTTGTATATGCTATTCAGGAAACTGTTATATGAGCAGTTTTATAGGTAGCAGAAGTGGAAATAGAGGTATGTGTGCTCAGCCATGCAGAAAGCTCTATGAAAAGGGAAATGGAGAAAAGGGATATCATCTAAGTCCTAAAGACCAGCTTTATGGATTTAATGAGATAAAGAAATTAAAAGAGATTGGAATAGACAGTATCAAAGTTGAAGGTCGTATGAAAGACCCTAATTATGTATTTGAAACAGTTTCTTATTATAAAAATCTTATAGATGGAATAGATGTAAAAGAGAGAACAAGTGAGATATTTAATAGAGGTTACAGCAAAGGTTACTTCTATGGAAATGATAAAGATTTAATCAACAAAAATTACTCATTTAATCTTGGTAAAAATATAGGAACATTAAATGGTAAAAAGCTTAAACTTAGCAGTAAAGTAGTACTTGGAGATGGAATAATTTTCCTATCAAGAGATTATGAAAAACTTGGTGGAGGGTACATAAATAAGATTGAACTTGAAAATGGTAATAGAGACAATAAAAGTGCTCAACCAGGACAGGTGATAGTTCTAAAAGATGTACCAAGAGGAAGTAAATATGTATTTAAAAGTTTTTCAAAAGAGATAAATGATGATGTAGAAACAAGATTGAAACAGGAAGAACAAAGACTTGAAATAAATGGTGAATTTGTTGCAAAAATAGGTGAGTATCCAAAACTTATATTAAGAGCTGTAAATAATTTTGGACAGGTTGTAGAAGCTGTTAAAATAGGGGATAAAATTGTTGAAAAAGCCAGCAAAAAATCACTTACATCAGATGAAGTAAAGGAAAAAGTTGGACAGTTAGGTGATACAACACTTGCTCTTGATAGCTTAGACGTAACAATAGATGAGGGAATATTTATGCCTCTATCTATATTAAAAGGGTTAAAAAGAGATTGTGCAGAGGAATTAACTGGAAAAATTGTTGAAAGTTATAGAAGAAAAGCTCCAGCAAGATACTCTCTTCCAGTAGGAAATGAGGCAAAAAGAGAGGTAACTCTTTCAGCTATTGTATCTAATAAAGAGCAGGAGAAAATAGTTAGAGAGTATGGAATAGCAAAGATACTTCATAGAGGAATAGATATTGCAAAAGAGGGAAGACTGGAAGAACAGGATTTAAATAGTAAACTTGCATCAAATCTATACCAGCTTCTTGAAAATAAAAACAGTGACGTAACTGTAAACTGGAATTTGAATATTACAAATAGATATACAGTGGAAGAGCTATGTAAAATAGGAAAGGTTGACACAGTTATCTTATCCCCTGAAATCAGTTTTGAAAAAATAAAAGAGATTGGAAAAACAAGAGCTAGAAAGGCAATATTAGGATATTCAAGACTTAAAGGAATGCACGTAGAGATACCTTTATTTGAAAATGATAAAGAGACAATTACAAATAGTGAAGGGGATATATTTACAGCAGTAAAAACTGCAAATGGAAATACAGAGATATATCTATCTAGACCTTTAAATATTTTAAATGATTTATACAAGATGTCAGATTTGATGATAGATGAGGTAGTACTTGAATTTACAATAGAAACACCAGAAGAGGTAGGAGAAGTACTTAATAATATAAAAGATAGAAAAGGAATATACAGAGCTTACAATTATGAAAGAGGTGTATATTAATGAATAAACATAAAAATTTTATAAGAAATCTTGGAACATGGTTTGGACTTGGAGATATGCCAAAGGCACCAGGAACTTTTGGAACTTTAGGAGGAATACCTGTATTTATAGTTCTTTCATTTATAAGACAGTTTTTTCCTAATAATATGATATATAATTCATTTTATTTGGCATTTTTAGTGACATTTTTTGCTGTTGCTGTGTATGTAAGTGATATATGTGAAAGGGAGATATTTAAGAAAAAAGACCCTCAAAACGTAGTTATAGATGAGGTACTTGGATATCTTACAACACTTTTTCTTGTAAATCCTGTAGGACTTTATCAAAACTGTATGGCAATGGGAATTGCTTTTATAATATTCAGGTTTTTAGATATTACTAAAATAGGACCAATAGATAAATCACAGCACTTTGAAAATGGTGTTGGAGTGGTTTTAGATGACTTCTTAGCTGGAGTGATTGGTAACTTTATAATGGTATGTATTTGGAGCATATTCTTTTAATTAGGGGGACTTGGATATGAAAGCAGCAATAATACTTGTAGGAACAGAGTTATTAAATGGGGCTATGGTAGATACAAACAGTATCTACATAGCTCAGGAACTTAATAAATATGGAATAGAACTTGAAATGAAATTTACAGTAAGAGATTTTAAAGATGAGATATATAAGACAATTGATTACTGTAAAAAGAATGTAGACTTAATTATCATGTCTGGTGGACTTGGACCTACAATAGATGATATTACTAAAGAGGTAATAGCTAATTATTTAGGTAAAAAATTGATAGTTGAAGAGGAAGAACTTAAAGTTTTAAAAGAAAAATTTGAAAAAGCACATATTGCATTTAAAAATATAAATGTAAAAGAGGTTGAAAAACCTGAGGGAGCAGTTTCTTTTACAAATGATGTAGGAATGGCACCTGCTATTTATATTGATGGAATAGCTGCATTTCCTGGAGTACCAAGAGAATTATATAATATGCTACCTAAATTTCTTGCCTGGTATGCAAAGAAAAATAATCTGAAAATTGATGAAATATATATAAAGGATCTTATTACATTTGGACTTGCAGAATCACTAATTGATGAATCAATAAGAGACCTTTTTACAGAGGATGATATATATTATGAATTTTTAGTAAAGGATTACGGAATCCTTATAAGAATGCAGACAAAGGCAAGCAATAAAAATAAAGTGGAAAAAATAGTAAAAAAGATATATAATAAGATTGGAGAGTTTATCTTTGGAGAGGATAATGATAGACTCGAGACAAAAGTTGTTGAGTTGATTAAAAGATTAAAAATGGATATATCAGTGGCTGAATCTTGTACAGGAGGGTTGCTGGCAAGCACATTAATAGATGTACCTGGAGTTTCAGACATTTTAAAGGAAGGGATTGTATCCTATAGTAATCAGGCAAAAATCGAAAGACTGGGCGTAAGAAAAGAAACATTAGAAAGCTTCGGTGCTGTAAGTGAGGAGACAGCACGGGAAATGGTATTAGGACTTAAAAGTGACATTGCTCTATCCACTACTGGTATAGCAGGACCTGGAGGGGGAACTAAGAGTAAACCTGTGGGACTTGTATATATTGGAATAAGAGTGAAAGATAAGGTATATGTTGAAAAAAGAGTTTTCAATGGAGATAGAAGTAGGATAAGAAGAAAGGCAGTATCTCAAGCTCTTTTTAGTCTTATAAAAATTTTAAACGAGGATGTGTGATTAATGAGCAGTATAGGAGAAAGAATTAAGAAAAGCAGAAACGAGATGGGACTATCATTGAGAGAATTAGCTTCAAGAGTTGATCTTTCAGCTAGTTTTTTATCACAGATAGAACAGGGGAAGGCATCGCCATCTATAGAAAATTTGAAAAAAATAGCTACAGCTTTAGATGTAAAAGTTAGTTATCTTATAGAAGATGAAGAAGAAAAAAATAATACAGAATTAGTTAGACGTAATGAAAGAAAATATATAGAGAGCTTAGATTCAAACACTAAAATGGCTCTTTTAACTACATCAAATATAGACAAAACTATGGAACCTATTTTATATGAAATAGGACCATATGGTGAAAGTGGAAGAAGTTATTACAGCCACCATGGAGAGGAATTTATCTTTATAGTGGAGGGAAAACTTGATATATATATAGACGATGAATTACATAGTCTAAATGAAGGTGACAGTCTGTATTTTAAATCAAGTCAAAAACATAGATTTAAAAATAGTACAGATAAGGCTACCAGAGCAATATGGGTAGTCAATCCACCTACATTTTAATAACAGTTAACAATGGAGGTAAACTTTTTAATGAAACTAGAAATAAAAGTACTGAATGCCATGAGACTTACAAAATTATTAATAGCAGCAAGCAGATGGCTTTCAAAGTATGCGGATATTTTAAATGACCTAAATGTGTATCCTGTTCCAGATGGAGATACAGGTACAAATATGTCTATGACTTTACAGTCTGTAGAAAATGAATTGGTAAAATTAGACCATGAACCTGATATGAATGAGCTGGCAGATATAGTTTCTGAAGCTGTTTTATTAGGAGCAAGAGGAAACTCAGGAACGATTTTATCTCAGATAATACAAGGTTTCTTACTAGGTGTAAGAGATAAAGAGGAGATAACAGTTGATGATGCAGCTAGAGCCTTTGTAATGGCAAAGGAAAAAGCTTATGCAGCAGTATCAAATCCTGTAGAAGGAACAATGCTTACTGTTATCAGAAGAGTTGCTGAAGAAGCTGTAGCATATAAAGGAAATAAGGATGATTTTATTTTATTCTTAGTTCATTTAAAAAATGTTGCGAAAGCTGCTGTTGAAGAGACTCCTAATTTACTTCCAAAATTGAAGGAAGCAGGGGTAGTTGACGCTGGTGGTAAAGGTATATTTTATGTTTTAGAGGGATTTGAAAAATCAGTTACAGATCCTGAAATGCTAAAAGACTTACAAAGAATTGTAGAATCACAAGCAACAAGAAAAGAGAGAATGGAGTATTCTCAAGTTGAAGAGGAAGATATCAAATTTAGATATTGTACAGAGTTTATAATTGAATCTGGAAAATTTGATTTAGAAGAATATAAAAAAGAGATAATAGAACTTGGGGATTCGATGGTATGTGCTCAAACTGCTCGTAAGACAAAGACACATATTCACACAAACCATCCAGGTAAAGTATTGGAAATTGCTGTATCATATGGACAACTTAACAATATAAAGATTGAAAATATGGTATATCAACATCAAAACTTACTTGTAAGTGATAAAGAGATTAAAAATAATGATAGATTCATAATAAAAAATGAAAATACAGATACAAAAGCATATTTTGCAGTAGCAGATAATGCTGAACTTGGAAATTATTTCATAAAGGCTGGAGCATCAGGAGTTCTTCTTGGTGGACAGACTAAAAACCCAAGTGTATCTGATATAGAAGAGGGATTAAAACAGATTACATGTAGTAAGATTATACTTCTTCCAAATAACAAGAACATAATTGCAACTGCTAAACTTGCTGCACAAAGATCAAATAAGGAAGTATTAGTAGTTGAAACAAAGAGTATGCTTGAAGGATACTATATAGTAAAAAATAAAATGGAAAAATTTGAAACTGTTCTTGAAAATCTAAAATTCAATACATCTGTTGAAATCACAAAAGCTGTAAGAGACACTAAAGTTGACGATATAGTTATAAAAAATGGAGAGTTTATTGCTCTTATAAATGGTGCAATTAAAGCTAAAGATACATCTCTTGCAGATCTTATGAAAGCTATAGTTGCAAAATATATAACTGATAAATCTATAAATGTAGTTGCTGCTATTGGTAAAGATGCAGATGATGGAGCTACTTCACTTGTAAGAGGGGTAAGCAGCATTATGAAAGAGGAGCTTCTAACTGGACAGGATAACTATCCATACTATTTATATATAGAAAACAGAGATCCTGAGTTACCTGAAATTGCAATTGTAACAGATTCAACTTCAGACTTAACAGAGGAATTTATAGGAGATCTTAATATCTCAATAATACCTCTTAAGATTAAACTTGGAGACAATTACTATAAAGAGGGAGTGGAACTTAATAGAAAAGAGTTCTGGAAGAGAATACTTAATGATAGAATACTTCCAAAAACATCTCAACCCTCTCCTGCTGAGTTTAAAGCATTATATGAAAAATTATTTAAACAGGGATATAAGAAAATTATATCTATCCATATTTCAAGTAAATTGAGTGGAACTCAACAAGCTGCAAGAGTTGCTAAAGGTATGATTGATAAGGGAGATAACATTACAATTGTTGACTCAAAACAAGTAACAATGGCTCTTGGATACCAAGCTTTAGAAGCTGCTAAAATGGCAAAGAAAAATGCAACTGTTGAAGAGATATTAAGCAGAATATATCAAATTCAAGATAAGATTAAACTATATTTCGTAGTTAATGAGTTGGAATATCTTGAAAAAGGTGGTAGAATAGGAAGAGCGTCTTCAGTAATTGGAGGCTTCTTAAAAGTTAAGCCTATTATAAAAATGGACGATGGAGAACTTGCTGTTCAAGGAAAAGCAATAGGAGAGTCAGGTGCTGCGTCATATTTAGAAAGACTTATAAAAAATGCAAGCAAGAAAAACAGTATTCTTCTATATACAGGATGGGGTGGAACTCCAAAAGAATTAGCAAGTGCTGATGAAATGAGAAATCAAAATATTGGAAACACAAGAGTGGATTACAAAGGAAGATTTGAAATTGGTGCTACAATTGGTTCACATTCAGGTCCTGTTTACGGAATGGCGATTCTGCCTAAGATTATATAACGAAATACGTTGTATAATATAACAAAATTATAAATAAAACAGGGATAATTTATGCAAATGATGATTAGGATAAATTATCCCGTTTTTTTAAAAAAATAAATTGTATTTTTTCCGTATTAGGAGTATACTATGTTCAGTTAAGAACAGTAATGAAATAATAAAGGATTTTATTATTTTCTTTGTGTTTTTAAATAGTATATATAGTGGGGAAGCAGCATGTTTTTAATTTTTTAAATTTTATAAATATTTAATAAGGAGAGTGGAAGTTATGAAATTTTCTAGTTACTTAGATCCACAATTTATCTTTACCGATTTAAAAGGAGAGAATCCAGAAGAGATAATAGTAGAGATGGTTGATAGGATTGCAGAAAAGGATAAGAAAGTAAATGCGTCAAAGCAACTTATTCAGGATGCGGTAATAAGAAGAGAGAGAGAAATTCCAACAGGTATAGGGAGTGGAATAGCAATACCACACGCAAGAATTGAAAATCTTAACGATTTTATTGTTGCAATTGGTCTGCTAGACAAGCCCGTTGAAGGAGGTATTGCAGCAACACATCTAACTGATCAGGTTACTTTGATATTTTTAATTATTTCAGATGTATTGAAAAATAAAAATATCTTAAAAGTAATGAGTGCTGTATCAAAATTAGCACTTAGAAAGAAAGAGCTTCTTGAAAAGATTAAGAAAGAGAGAAACCCTAAAAAGGTTATCGAGTATATTCAAGAAGCAGATATTGAATTTGATCATAAAATAGTTGCTGAAGATGTGTTAAGTCCAGATGTAAAACCAGCAACACCAGAAAACACACTTGAAGAGATAGCTAAAAGACTTATTCTTGAAGAAACAAGTGGTCTTCCAGTTGTTGATGGAAACGGGACTTTTTTAGGAGAAATTACAGAGAGAGAATTGATAGCATATGGTATGCCAGATTACCTTTCTCTAATGAAAGATTTGAACTTTTTAACAGTTGGAGAACCATTTGAAGAGTATCTAGTTAATGAATCAAAAGTAACAATAAAAGATTTGTATAGAGTTTCAAAGGATATTGTAATAGATAAAAAAGCTCCAATTATGGAAATCTGCTTTATTATGGTAAATAAAGGAATTACAAGACTTTATGTAGTTGATGATGATGGAAAATATTATGGAATGATAAAAAGATCAGATATCATCAAAAAGGTACTACACATATAATAGTTCTTTTTATTTGAATAGTGGGGTAGATAACTAAGGAGGATAAAACGGAATGTTATATATAATAATTGGATTGATAGTGTTTGTTTCTGTATTCTATTTAATGATTACGGAAAAAATTCCATCAGCTTGGGCAACAATGATTGGTGGTTTGATAATGGCACTGATTGGTATAATCAATGAAGAGGATGCGTTAGAAGCTGTCTCTGAAAGATTGGAAATTTTATTTCTTTTAATTGGTATGATGATAATTGTTCACATGATTTCAGAAACAGGGGTATTCCAATGGTTCGCTATCAAAGTTGCACAGCTTGTAAGAGGAGAACCTTTCAGATTGGTTGTTCTTTTAGCAATTGTAACAGCACTATGTTCTGCATTTCTTGATAACGTTACAACAATATTGTTGATGGCTCCAGTTTCAATCTTACTTGCAAAACAGTTGAAACTTGATCCATTCCCATTTGTTATAACTGAAGTAATGTCAGCTAACATTGGTGGAGTTGCTACATTGATTGGTGACCCAACACAATTGATCATCGGTGCAGAAGGACATTTAGGATTTAACGATTTCCTAATGAATACTGCTCCAATAGGTATTATTTCTATGATTATTTTAATTACAAATGTATACTTAATCTATGGAAGACACATGGTGGTATCAAATGAATTAAAAGCTAGAATCATGGAATTGGATTCTTCAAGAAGTTTGAAGGAGCCAAAACTTTTAAAAGAAGCAGCAGTAATCTTTATTTTAGTTTTAGTTGGATTTGTTCTTAACAACTTTATAAATAAAGGACTTGCTATTATAGCACTTTCAGGAGCTGTAATATTGGTAATACTTGCAAAAAGAAAACCAAAAGAAGTATTTGAAAATGTTGAATGGGAAACTTTATTCTTCTTTATAGGATTATTTATGATGATTAGAGGAATAGAAAACCTTCATATTATTACAATGATTGGAGATAAATTAATATCTCTTACAACAGGTAAATTTGATATGGCTGTTATTGCAGTAACTTGGATATCAGCTGTATTTACATCGATAATAGGAAACGTTGCAAATGCTGCAACAATGTCAAAAATCCTAGCTGTAATGGTACCATCTTTTACTCATATAGGAAATACACAGGCATTTTGGTGGGCACTTTCATTTGGATCATGTCTAGGAGGAAATATCACAATTCTAAGTTCTGCTACAAACGTAGTTGCAGTTGGAGCTGCAGCAAAAGCAGGATGTAAAATTGACTTCTTTAAGTTCTTCAAATTTGGTGGACTTATTGCATTTGAAACACTTCTAGTAGCTACAATATATCTTTTTGTAAGATATATGTAGTATGAAAATTTTTGTTAAAAAAATAATTCATTTATGATAAAATAAGTTGAGAATGACTCGTGAGGGTTGTTTTCAACTTTTTTATTTAGGAGCGAAGGAATGAGAGTATTTAAATTTGAAGAGATTGACTCTACAAATAGATATTTAAAAGATTTGGAAAATAAAGAAAATTATGACTGTGTTATAGCAGATACACAGAGTGCAGGAGTTGGAAGAAGAGGAAATCATTGGGTATCAAATAGAGGAATGGCACTTTTTTCTTTTGCTTTTAATGGGGATAGTTTAGATGAAAAAGAGTATACAAGACTTCCACTTACAGTGGGAATAGCTGTTTTAAAAGGACTTCGTAAGATAGAGCCTTTAGAATATAAATTCAAATGGACTAATGATATATATCTTGATGATAAGAAACTTTGTGGGATACTTGTTGAAAAAGTAGATAACTGGTTTGTAATTGGAATTGGTATAAATATCAATAACACTGATTTTGGATATGCAAATGATAAAGCTACATCAATATCTCTAAAGAGTGGAAAAAATTATATTATAAAGGATATAATCTACTGCATAATAAATGAATTTAAAATGATAATGGAAGATTATAACTGGGAAACTATAAATAGAGAGATAAATAGATATAATTATCTTTATGGTAAAGAGATAGAGATAGGGAAAGACAATATAAGTATTGGTCGTGGAGTTGCAGGAAAAATAGAAAATGATGGAAGATTAGAAGTAAATTGTGGAGAAGAGATAAGATATTTTGATATAGGAGAGATTCATATAAAAAAATAAGAGGATAATATGGATAAAAAGAAAGTAGTAATTGGAATGAGTGGAGGAGTTGATTCCTCTGTATCAGCTTATTTGTTGAAGAAAGCAGGGTATGAGGTTTTAGGTGTCACTCTTAATCATAAAAGAAATTCTGACCTTGAAAAAGAGGTAGAGGCTGCGAAAAGGGTAGCTGATTTTATAGGTATTAAACATATTGAAGTTGATATTGCAGAGATATTTGAGCATGAAGTAATCAATCCTTTCATAGATGGATATTCAAAGGGAATCACTCCATCACCATGTGTTATTTGTGACGAAAGAGTTAAGTATAAAATCCTCTTTGATATGGCAGATAGATATGGAGCATACTATGTTGCAACAGGTCATTACTGCTCAGTTGAATATAATAGTAAGTATAAAAAATATCTTTTAAAAGTTGCTAAGGACGTAAAAAAAGATCAAAGTTATATGTTGAGCAGACTGGATACAGAAAAACTTCAAAGACTTTTATTCCCACTTGAAAGATATACCAAATCTGAAATAAGAGAGATTGCAAAAGAGGCTAAGCTAGAAGTTGCTGAAAAGAAGGATAGTCAGGGTATATGTTTTGCAAAAGAGGGATATCTGGAATTTTTGAAAAAGAATTTGGACAGTAAAATAGTAAAAGGAAACTTTGTAGATAAAAATGGCGTAATCTTAGGGCAACATGAAGGGTATCAGCTTTATACTTTAGGACAGAGAAGAGGACTTAACCTTAAAAAATCAAGACCATATTTTATTATAAAAATAAATCCTGAAAAAAATGAGATTGTTTTGGGAGAATATGAGGATTTAACAGTAAAGGAAGTAAAACTTTTAGAATATAAAGAGGCAGTTTCTTTAAATGAACTTCAAAATAAAGTTCTTTTAGGAAGACCAAGATTTTCAAGTACAGGTGCTTTAGGAACTATTGAAAAAAGAGATGGAGAGGTGTATTTCAAATATTTAGAGGGAAATAAACACACTGCTCCTGGACAACATCTAGTAATATATGAAGATGGATTTGTTTTAGGAAGCGGGATTATATCCTATTAATTAAAAATATTTTTTCAAAAGATACCTCAGTTAAAATTAATGTACTATATCGGTATATTTATTCTAAAATAATACATTTTTTACTTTACTTATTTCAAAAAAAGTAATATAATGAGTTATAAAGGAAAATAGTAATTTTTTTAATTTTAAATATAAAGAGAAAAATTGGAGGATGGAAATGTTAAACGTATATGAAAAAGCTCTAGAGCTTCACGAAAAAAAACAAGGAAAAATATCTGTTATCTCTAAAGTTGAGGTAAATAATAGAGAGGATTTAAGTCTTGCTTATTCACCAGGTGTTGCAGAACCTTGTAGAAAAATAGCTGCAAATAAAAATGATGTTTATAAATATACAGCTAAAGGACATATAGTAGCTGTAATAACTGATGGAACTGCAGTATTAGGACTTGGAGATATTGGTCCTGAAGCAGCATTACCAGTAATGGAAGGAAAATGTGTATTATTTAAAGAATTTGGTGGAGTAGATGCATTTCCAATCTGCTTAGATACTAAAGATCCTGAAGAGATCATAAGAACAGTTAAGTTATTAGCACCAGGATTAGGTGGAATCAACCTTGAAGATATCTCTGCACCTAGATGTATTGAGATAGAAAGAAGACTTAAAGAGGAACTTGATATACCTGTATTCCATGATGACCAACATGGAACAGCTATTGTTGTTGTAGCAGGACTTATCAATGCACTTAAAGTAGTAAATAAAAAAGTTGAAGATATCAAAGTAGTTGTAAATGGAGCCGGAGCAGCAGGAAGCTCTATAATAAAACTATTATTAAGCTTAGGTGTAAAAAATGTAATTGCAGTTGATAGACATGGAATTTTAAGAAGATCAGAAAAGGAAAAATATGACTTTTCTAAAAAAGAATTAGCTGAAATTACAAATGAAACTGATATGAAAGGTGGATTAAAAGAGGCTATAGTAGGAGCAGACGTATTTGTAGGAGTTTCTGCACCAAATGTACTTTCAAAAGAGATGGTAAAAACTATGAATCGTAATGCAATAGTATTTGCTATGGCTAACCCAACACCTGAGATCATGCCTGAGGATGCTTTAGAAGCAGGAGCTACAATAGTTGGAACTGGAAGATCAGACTATCCAAACCAAATCAACAACGTATTAGTATTCCCTGGATTATTTAAAGGAGCACTAAGAGCAAAAGCTAAGAAAATAACTGAAGAGATGAAACTTGCAGCAGCTCATGGACTTGCAGGATTATTAAAAGAAGAAGAATTAACAAAAGAATATATTATTCCAGATGCATTTGACCCTAGAGTATCTGAAGCAGTGGCTCAAGCAGTCGAAAAACTAGCTAAAGAACAAGGAATTTGTAGAGAATAATATTACATAGTATGTACAGAATTTAATAAGTTTATTTTAAACTGGTTTCCACAATAGGAGACCAGTTTTTTTATAAATGAACTATAAATAATGTAAAAGGCAAAAATTGGCTCTTTTGATAAAAAAATGTTTTCATTTAATAATTTAAATGCAAATATTTTATTTTTATTATTTACATTTTTATGAAATGAGGTGTATAATATTAATGACATAATAGTGAGAGTTATGTGTCTAATAATTCTTGTAGGAGGTATGAATATGAGCGTTTTTGAAAAGAAAAATAGTTGTGTGGACAGTATTTTTGCCAGTTCTGAAGCAGTTCAAATGTTACCCCGTAAGCAGATACCTAAAAAGGAATTAGATCCAAAAGTAGCTTTTGAGCTAATTAGAGATGAACTATTCCTAGATGGTAATGCTAGACAAAACTTAGCCACTTTTTGTCAAACTTATGAAGATGAGGAAGTTAGAAAACTAATGGATCTATCAATAAATAAAAATATGATAGATAAAGATGAATATCCTCAGACAGCAGCATTAGAAGGAAGATGCGTAAATATTCTTGCAAATCTATGGCATGCCCCAGATGTAGATAAAGCAATTGGAACATCTACAGTTGGTTCTTCAGAAGCTTGTATGCTCGGTGGTTTAGCAATGTATTATCGTTGGAGAGAAAAAAGAGAAAAAGAGGGAAAAGATTACAGAAAACCAAACTTAGTTTGTGGACCAGTTCAAGTGTGCTGGGAAAAATTTGCCAGATATTGGGATATTGAATTGAGACAGGTTCCAATGGAAAAAGACAGATTTTATATGGATGCCAAGAGTATGTTAGAGTACATCGATGAGAATACAATAGGAGTTGTAACTACATTAGGACTTACTTTTACAAGTATGTACGAGCCAGTAGATGAACTTATCAAAGCTTTGGATAAGTTGGAAGAAGATACTGGATTAACTGTGGATCTTCATGTAGATGGTGCTTCTGGTGGATTTTTAGCACCATTCTGTGCACCTGAAGTAAATTGGGACTTTAAAAATCCAAGAGTTAAATCAATAAGTACTTCAGGACATAAATTTGGATTGGCACCTCTTGGTTGTGGATGGGTTTTATGGAGAGATAAGAGTGATTTACCTGAAAGACTTATATTCCATGTTAACTATTTAGGTGGAGATATGCCTGTATTCCAATTAAACTTCTCAAGACCAGCTGGACAGATAATAGCTCAGTACTATAATTTCTTAAGACTTGGAGAAGAAGGATATAGGAAGATTCATATGAATTGTTACAAAACAGCTCAATATTTGGCAAAAGAGATAGGTAAGATGGGTATATTTGAGGTCATCTATGATGGAGATGAGAAGAAAGGAATTCCTGCATTATGTTGGAAATTAAAAGAAGGTGCAGAAGTAAACTTCAATCTCTACGACTTTGCTGATAAATTAAGAAGTAGAGGATGGCAGGTTCCAGCATATTCATTACCAGCTAATGCTCAGGAAATAGTTATTCAGAGAATATTAGTTCGTAGAGGAGTTGGACTTGATTTAGCAGAGCTATTGATAGAAGATATGAAGAGAACATTGGAATTCTTCAAAACTCATCGTGTATTGGATAATCTTAGTGAAAAAGAAGCTGGATCATTTAATCATAATGGTAAATAATTCTATAATGTAAATAACTCTATCAGCATTTGAGTTCATATTTGAATTTTAATTTGTTGGAGGGATATAAAAATGAGTGATGAAAAAAAAGTAGTTACTACTAATCCTAAGGAAAATAGTAAAGGTTCCAAACTCACCATAGGTGCTCTGATTATGATGAATATAGTTGCAGTTGTAAGTCTACGTGGACTTCCTGCAGAAGCAGAATATGGAATGAGTTCAATATTTTATTATATTTTTGCTGCTATCTTTTTCTTAATACCAGTTTCACTTGTAGCTGCAGAACTTGCAACTGGTTGGCCAGAAAAAGGAGGAGTTTTCAGATGGGTTGGAGAAGCTTTTGGTCCTAAATTAGCTTTCTTGGCTATGTTTTTACTTTGGGCAGAAGTTACAATATGGTTTCCAACAGCACTTACATTTGGAGCTGTGTCATTGGCATTTATAGATCCAAATGAACAAGTAGCTGGAACTCTATCAGCAAATAAGATGTTTGTCTTAATTGTAGTGTTGATAATTTACTGGATAGCCACATATATAGCTTCAAAGGGATTAAAAACATTCTCAAAAGTTGCTAAATGGGGAGGAATTATAGGAACAATAATTCCAGCTATTGTATTGGTAATTTTGGGATTTGCATATGTATTTTCAGGTGAAACTCCACAGATAAGTGTAGATTTTTCAAAGATAATTCCAGACTTTACTGATTTTAATAATATAGTACTTGCTGCAAGTATTTTCTTATTCTATGCGGGAATGGAAATGAATGCAATTCACGTCAAAGATGTTGAAAATTCATCTAAAACATATCCATTAGCAATAATGATTGCAGCTGTTGGTACAGTGGCAATATTTGTTTTTGGAACTCTTGCAATTGCATTTGTAATACCTCAAAAAGATATCAATCTTACACAAAGTCTGCTAATTACATATTATAAGATGTTTGAATGGGCAGGTTTAAGCTGGCTTGCACCAATTATAGCAATAGCTCTTGCAATAGGGGTATTGGCTGGAATAGTAACCTGGGTAGCAGGACCTTCAGCAGGTATGCTTACAATAGGAAAAGCAGGATATTTACCAAGATGGTGGCATTATACAAATAAAAATGGTATTGCAAGTCATATTTTATTATTGCAAGGTATTATAGTTACTGTTTTGTCAGCAACCTTTGTAATACTTCCATCAGTTCAGGCTGCTTATCAGATTATGAGTCAGTTAACAACAATTCTTTATCTACTTATGTATCTATTGATGTTTGCAGCAGGAATATATCTACGTTACAGTCAGCCAAATAGACCTCGTGCATATAAAGTACCAGGTGGAAATCTAGGAATGTGGATAATAGGTGGTGCAGGATTTGCAGGTTCTTCAATAGCATTGATATTTAGTTTTATTCCGCCTGATCAGATAAAAGTTGGAAGTCCACAGATGTATGTTGGACTCCTAATAGTTCTTATGATTATTTTCTGTGCTATACCATTTATTATTTATCATAATAAAAAAGATCACTGGAAAGATGAAGATGCAGAGTTTGCTCCATTTACATGGCAGTTGGAAAATACACATCCAGGACTTCAAAATCATTCCAGCAGGCATATGATTGAACTTGTTGAAGAACATTTTGAGAAAAAAAGAAAAGAAAAAGAGATGAAAGCAAAATCTGAAAAAACAGATGAAGAATCATCAAAATCTTAAAATAAGATAAAAGTTGTGTTGAATCTGTAAAGGGAGGAAACATGGATATAGAAATTATAAAAAAAGTAGCTCAGGAAGCTTATGATAAATATTCAAAATTTGAAGGTGGAGCAAATGCAAGTTATATTCCATATTTGGCAAAAGTTCCATCAGATCTTTGCGGTCTTGCAATAGTAACTCCAGAGGGGTATAAGATAACTGTTGGAGACGTAGATTATAGGTTTGCAATAGAATCTATTTCCAAAGTATGTACTTTAGCTCTTGCAATGGAGCAATCAGGGACAGAGGTTGTAAGAAAAAAAATAGGAGATAGTCCAACTGGACTTCCATTTAATTCTGTAACGGCTCTAGAACTACACAAAGATAAACCTCTATCGCCACTTGTAAATGCTGGTGCAATGTCTACGACTAGTATAATAAAAGCCAGCAGTAAAGAAGATAGATGGAATCAGATTTTAGAATATCAGAGAAAACTTATGAGTAAAGATGTTGCTCTTTCAGATGAGGTTAATCAGTCAGAACAGATTACAAATTTCCATAATCGTGCAATAGCATGGTTATTATATTCAGCAGGGAATATGTACAGTGATCCAATGGATGCGTGTGAAGTATATACCCGTCAATGCTCAACTCTCGTATCAGCTATTGAGCTGGCAACTTTAGCTGGAACATTAGCAAATGGTGGAATAAATCCAGTGACTAAAGAGAAGGTCATATCTAAGGAAAATGTACCAAAAATTTTAGCTGAAATGATGATGGAAGGGCTATACGATGGCTCTGGAGACTGGGCTTATACAGTTGGACTCCCTGGAAAGAGTGGTGTAGGCGGAGGACTTTTAGCTGTAGTACCTGGAGTAGCTGGAATAGCTGCATTTTCACCTCCTTTGGACAAGGCTGGAAATAGTGTACGTTCTCAGAAGATGATTAAGTATGTAGCTAATAAATTAAAATTTAATATTTTCATAAAATGTTAAAGATTAAACCTTTATTGTAAAAAGATAGTGCCAGGAGGATGACCTCCTGGCACTATTTATTTACTTATATAATTTATTTTTAAATTTTTGTTTTTTTAATTGTGCCTGTTTTTTTAAGTCATATTTTTTAATCTTATAGTAGATTTGAGAAAAGGCAGAAATCATGACTATTCCTACTGTTATGGCAACAGTGATAAGGAGAGTTTCAATCCCTTTGGATATTGCCATCTCTGTATAACCTTGCACAAAATATGACATAGTAAAGTATACACCACTTCCTGGAACCAGTGGAATAAGACTTGCTATGAGAGTAGAAGTAACAGGAGTTTTTAAAACTCTTGCTGAAATCTCTGAGAATATAGTTATTGCCATAGCTGCAAATAAAAAAGAACCAGGATTACTATTTCCATGAGACTTAAAAAAAACATATACAGCCCACCCAATTCCACCACCAATAGATGCAAAAATGAGCTTTTTTCCTTTTAAGTTATATATAATTCCAAAGGCAAATGTACTTCCAACAGCTGCCAGTATCTGAATAATTGTATTTGTCTCCATTTGTACCTCCTAGAAATAAATGAGATATAGGGCAAAACCAGTGCCGCATGCAAGAGCTGCACCAACTAAAAATGCTTCAACTGCTCTTGATATTCCTGAGAGAAGATCACCAGCAGCAAGGTCTCTTATTGCATTCGTAAGAGCAATACCTGGAACAAGTAGCATTATTGTCCCAATAGTTGATAAAGAAACAGTTTTAGTAAAACCTAATCTCACTCCAAGATAGGAGGTTAGAGTACATAAAAACCCACCTAAAGTATTTAGAAAAAAGCTATTAGATTGAACTTTAGTAGCAAAATCTGAAATTATAAATATCAGACCTCCACCTATAGATGCAATGATTGCATCATGAAGTCCGCCATTGAATAGAAATGCGAAAGAAAAAGCACCAAAGCAGTATGCAAGGCAGTTAAGAATTTTACTGTATCTTCTATTTACTAAAACATCATCAATAGCCCATACCAACTCATCAAAAGTATATGTTTCTAAGTTTCTTACAATATCATTGAGCATATGAACTTTGTTTAGATTGATTGTTCTGGCAGTTATTCTTTCAACAGATGAGAAAGTTTCTCCCTGTTCATTTTTAACTGAGGTTATAATTCCAGTTATAGAGACAAAACATTGACAACTCAGATTATATCTTTTGCATATTTGAGATATTATTGTTTCAACTCTATAGGTTTCTGCTCCATTTTCAAGAGCAATTTTTCCAGCTTTATTAGCAAGGTTTAAAATTTTGTTTTCAAGATTTCCCATAGCATCTTTCCCCCTGACGGCTATTTAAACATCTCTAAAACAGTTGCAGAATAATTTCCATTATCATCATGAGTGATTAGTGGCGGTAACACACGAAGTCCCGGATTTCCATATTTAACACCCTCTATGAGAAGAATCTTCCCCTCTTTACCTAATTTAGAATAACAGAATTGAATTCTTTTAGGTTCAATATCATATTTTTTAAAAGTGTCAAGTATATCCATAAGTCTATCCACCCTGTGAACCAGTGTAAAATATCCTTTATCTTTTAAAAGCTTACTTGCAGTTTCCACTAGACTATCCAGGTTAATAGATATCTCATGTCTTGCTAAAGTAAGTTGATTTAAGTTATTGAGCTGTTTTTTCTCTCCACTGAATTTAAAAAAAGGTGGATTTGAAACAACTAAATCCATTGAGTTAGGTCTGAAATGCGCTTTCCAATTTTTCATATCGTCGTTGATTATCTCAATCTGATTTTCTAAATTGTTAAGTTTTACATTTCTTGTAGCTAGATCACTGGATATTGGTTGAATTTCTACTCCATATATTTTAGCCTTTGTTCTTTTAGACAAAAAAAGTGGAATAACACCATTTCCTGTACCTAAATCTGCAATTCTATTTGTATTTCTTGTAAGTGATGCAAATTCAGAAATAAGAAGTGAATCTATGCAAAATGCAAAGTGGTCAGTTCTTTGTATTATTTTCATATTTTTATTTAAAAGATCAATTATAGTTTCATTGTTTTGTTCGTTTATCATCAATATACCTCCAATTATATTATATCAAATCTCCAAATAAAAAAATAGACTGTTAAAATAAAAATAGAGTGCATAGCACTCTATTTTTAAAAGACATATATATTAAACAACTCCAACCATACCTAAGATAATAACTACTGCTAAGGCAAATACAGGAATCACACAAGAAACCATTCCAATATCATTATAAGAGTCTTTATGAGTCATTTTTGTAACTGCTAAAAGAGTTAATACAGCACCACAATGTGGTAAAGAATCAAGACCACCAGAAGCAATAGTTGCAACTCTATGAAAAACTTCTATATTTATTCCATGAGCAGCAGCAATTTGCATATATTGAGGTGCTAAAGCTTCTAAAGCTATTCCCATACCACCAGATGATGAACCAGTAGCTCCCGCTAGAAGAGTGATTGCTAATCCTTCAGAGATAAGTGGGCTTGCTTTAATTCCAAGAAGCATATTTGTCAGAGTCTGGAATCCTGGAACTACTCTTACTACTCCACCGAAACCAACTGCAGCAGCAGTATTTAATATTGCAATAACTGCTCCATATCCACCTTCATTAAAAGCTGTAGTAAAAGATTTAAATTTATCCAGGTGAAGTGCCATTACAGTGACATTTCCACATAAAAGTGAAAGAATACTTGCTGGAGTGATAGCAATTCCTGATTTACTAAATAGATATAAAGAGATTACAACAACTAATAGAGGAATAATTGATAAATAAGAATTTGGTAATTTCTTATATGATGCAGTAGAAAAATCTTCATCTGGTTCAGTAAAATGCTCCCCATTAGCAATTAACTTACGTTCTTTCCAGATTAGATATAGGTATCCTCCAAGGAACATTATAAGTCCTCCTACTATTCCAAGTAAAGGAGCTGCATAAGCAGTAGTGTGGAAATATTTTCCAGCTATAATATTATTTAATTGTGGACTTCCAGGAAATGCTGTCATTGTAAATGTGAAAGCACCTAATGCTATTGCTCCTGGAATTAATTTTCTTGGAATATTTGCTTCTCTGAAAAGTGAAATAGCAAGTGGGTATATTGCAAATACCACTACGAAAAGACTAACTCCACCATAAGTAAGTACAGCACAACTTACAATAACAGATAGAAGGGCTCTTTTTGCTCCAATCAGCTTTACCAGTAGTTGAGCAACAGCTTTTGCAGATCCAGTAATATCCATTAATTTACCAAAAACAGCACCTAAGAAAAATAGTGGGAACCAAGATTGTGTAAAACCTGCAAGAGATCCCATATAATTTACAACATAAGCATCTAATAATCTATTTCCATCAAATCCAAATCCAAATAATGCCACAACCAAAGCAGAAAGTGGCGCGACCCATATGATTGAATATCCTTTGTAAGAAAGAAAAACCAACAGGATAAGTCCAATAAGTATACCTAACATAATATCCTCCTAATATTTTATTTGACAATAGTTTTTAATCTGAATATGATAACAAAATGTCCTAACTTAATTCAAAAGGATTATATTACAAATAAAATATTAAGTAAAACATAAGATATTCATACTTTATATGAAAAAAAATCATATTAGAGAAATATTTTTATAAAAGTATCTATAATTCTATCTCCTTGGTAAAATCAATAAAAAGTTTAATGGCCTTAGAAATATATTTATCTTTACGGACAATAAATGCTATATTCCATGGAAACCCTTCTTTAATTTTTAGAGCTTTTATATTTTTAGAATGAAATTTACTTAAAATTGGTTTTGGTAAAATTGAAACTCCTTGATTTAATGCTACAAGTTCAGCTATAAAATCCCATTGAGAACTTTTATAGATTATATTTGGGGTAAATCCAGCTTCTCGGCATTTGTCATGGATAATGTCGTGAAGCATATAAGCTTCGTTGAGTGAAATTAAGGGTTCATCTATAAAGTCTTTTATTGAAACTTCATCATATTTTGCTAGAGGATGCTGCTTATTCACAACTCCTACAATCTCCGCTTCAAAAATCTCAGTAACATCAAAATTCTCAGAAGAAAAAGGAAGAATAACTACTCCAATATCAATATCCCCTTTTTCAACTTTACTTTTGACAGTATTAGCTCCAGCTTCTATTACATTTAATTGAATAGAGGGGTATTTAGCTCTAAACTGTTGAATGATAGATGTAAAATAAATAGTACTTATAACAGGTGGAACTCCAACTTTTATTTTTCCTTTTTCAAGAGTTATTGAATCTAATAAAATTGATAATTGTTCATTTATATGTTTAAGAGCAATAATGCCGTTATCATAAAAAATCTGACCTTCAGGAGTTAGTTTAAACTCTTTAGATGTTCTATCTATAAGAGTTGTGCCCAACTCAAATTCAAAAGTTTTAATTGATTTACTTAATGCAGACTGGCAAACAAATAGTTTTTTAGAAGCTTTAGTAAAACTCTTTTCTTTAGCAACCTCTAAAAAATAGGTCAGTGCTTTTATATTCATTTTTAAAATTCACCTCTTTATTTTTTTTAATTAGGAATATTATATATTAAATTTAAATTAATTGTAAGAATAACACATGATTTTTTTAATCAAGAATGGGTGATTTTTAATACATTTTTGTCATTTTGTATATGAAAAAAATTCATAATGAAAATATTGAAAAACGTTTTAAACTCGGACAAAATAAAGCTTTCAAAAGATTTTTTCTGAGTTTAATTATCTTAAAAAATACATAAAATAGATTTTTTTCAATTTATGTTAAAAAAATTAATTGACATTTGTATGGAATTCAAATATAATCGCCTTGAATATGACAGTAAAAAATGATAACAAAATATCCTGCTTTTTCAAAATAAAAAAATTAAAGAGGAAGTGAGGATATGGCTCAATTTATTAAAGCAACTGAAGTTGCAGGAGTTATAAAAGATGGAATGACTGTATTTTTAGATGGATTTGTTGGAATAGGTATCCCAGAAGAAGTCTATATAGAGGTTGAAAAATCTTTTTTAGAAAAAGGAACTCCTAAAGATCTTAACATCATGTTTGCTGCTGGATTTGGAAATGCCAAAACAGGAACAGGATTAAATAGATTTGCTCATAAGGGAATGATAAAGAAAGTTATAGGTGGGCACTGGGGTCTGGCTCCAAAGCTTGGAGAATTAGCAAATAGTAATGATATAGAAGGATACAATTTCCCTCAAGGTGTTATAGCTCAGATGTTTAGAGATATGGCTGCTAATAAACCTGGAACAATTTCTCACGTAGGATTAGGGACATTTGTAGATCCAGATTTACAGGGTGGAAAGTTAAACGATATCACTAAAGAGGATATTGTTGAGAAATTACATTTAAATCAGAGAGATGTATTGTTTTTCAAAGGTCAAAAAGGAGATATTGCCTTATTAAAAGGAACTACTGCAGATTGTGAAGGAAATATCTCAATGGAAGAAGAACCTCTTACTCTTGAGACTTTGTCAATTGCTATGGCTGTAAAAAATAATGGTGGAAAAGTAATAGTTCAAGTAAAAAGAACACTTGAAGATGGTTATATCCAACCAAAAGATGTAAAAATCCCTGGAATTTTAGTTGATTATGTAGTTGTTGCAGAGAATGAGGAAAATCATAAACAGACATTAGGTGTTGATTATAGAGATGAATATGTAACAAGAAAATCAACTGTTAACACACCTAAAGATGCAGCAAAACTTGATGAAAGAAAAATAGTTGCAAGAAGATGTGCAATGCTCCTAAATAGAAATCAAAAAATACTTAATTATGGAATTGGAATGCCTGAAATGATTGCAAATGTATTAAATGAAGAGCAACAGGAAGAGCATTTCATCCCTACTGTTGAACCAGGAGCAATTGGAGGAACTCCAGAAGGAGGACTTAACTTTGGTGCTTCTATCTATCCTAGAGCTACTGTGGACCAACCATATCAGTTTGATTTTTATGATGGTGGTGGAATAGATGCAGCCTTTTTAGGATTAGCTCAATGTGATAGAAATGGAAATATAAATGTTTCTAAATTTGGACCAAAAATTGCGGGATGCGGTGGATTTATAAATATCACTCAAAATGCCAAATCAGTTGTATTTTGTGGAACATTTACAGCTGGTGGCCTAGATATTGAAGTTAAAGATGGACAGCTTGTTATAAAACAAGATGGAAAAATTAAAAAATTTATATCTGATGTTGAACAGATCACTTTCAGTGGAGATGTAGCAAGAATGAATGATAAAAAAGTTATATATGTAACTGAAAGAGCTGTTTTTGAACTTACAAAAGAAGGAGTTGTTCTTACTGAGATAGCTCCTGGAGTAGATTTGGACAAACATATTCTTAGTCAGATGGATTTTAAACCTTTAATTTCTGAAAATTTAAAATTGATGGATGAAAGAATTTTTAGAGATGAAAAAATGGGATTAACTTTATAGAGAGATATTTAAAAATTAATTAGGAGGATATTGCTTAGAGAAGCAATTTAATATAAAAATGAGATTTGAAGAATTAGAATTAGGAATGAAAGCAACTGTAACTAAAACAATAACTGAAGGGGACGTAACACTTTATGCAGGATTAACACTGGATATAAACCCTGCTCACTTAAATGAAGAATATGCGAAAACAACTATGTTTAAACATAGAATAGCCCATGGAATGTTAACTGCCGGACTTGTATCTGCTGTACTAGGAACAAAACTTCCAGGTGAAGGAAGTATATATATGGGACAGGAAATGATGTTTACAGCTCCTGTGTATTTTGGAGATACAATTACTGCTACAGCTGAAATAATAGAATTGATTCCTGAAAAAAATAGAGTTATCCTTTCAACAATCTGTACAAATCAAGAGGGAAAAGTAGTATTAAAAGGACAAGCTAAAATAATGAAAAAATAGTGTTTCAGTTGATTATTAAATTATTAGGAGGATTAAAAGATGAACTTTAACATACCA
>NZ_JADRHM010000024.1 GCF_018205345.1 Fusobacterium sp. DD2 | reverse complement strand
ATTTTGCAAGTTGGTAAATTGCTTCTACATATATCTTTAATAGAGTGTCTATCTTATCAATTTCAAGATATTCATTTTTTTGGTGCATGTTATCTTCTTGAGATGCTAGAAGAGCTCCAAAAGCAACTCCGTTAGTTACTTGTCTTGCATATGTTCCTCCACCTATAGCTACTGGTTGGCTATTAACGTCTCCAGTAACGTTACGGTATACATCCATTAGAGTAGATACAAGGAAGCTGTCTTTTGCTACATATAGAGCCTTAGAACTGCTTAAAACTTCCATATGAGCATCCTCTTTAATAGTTTCCTTAATAGTATCTATAACTTTATCGTTAGAGATTGATACTGGGCATCTCATATCAATTGATAATTCTGCTTTTCCATTTTCAATAGAAACTTTTCCTACGTTAAGAGTTAGATTTCCACTGTCTTCATCATGGAAGTTAATTCCTAATGATTTACCATCTGTTTCCATTCCAATAAATTTAGAATAGAATCCTAAAAAATCTTTAAGATCTGCGTTTTTAACTTCTACACTGTTTAAGAAAGTGAATAATGCAGATGCTGAGTTATATCCTTTATATGGTCTTGAACCGTGTGCAGCTTTTCCTAAAGATAAGAAATTGTATTTTCCATCTTTTAATTCACACTCTATTTTGTACTCATGATCAGCATTATATTTTTTTAGTGCTTCTTCAACATTTCCTAATTCATCTTTAGAAATAGTCATATGAGTTTTTTGTGGAACAGAGTTAAATGCATTTCCACCTTTAACAACTATATCTCCCATATTGTTGTAATTTTTAGTAAGTGATATACGGATTATTCCTTTTTCAGCAAATGTTACTGGGAATGATGAATCTGGTGTAAAAGCAAGTGTAGGTTGTGGTCTTTTAATAGTGTTAAAGTAGTATTTCATACATTTACTTCCACTTTCCTCATTTGCACCTAATATCATTCTTACTTTTCTGTTTAATTTGATTCCTGAATCTAATAGTGTTTTCATAGCATAAAGGCATATAACAGCTGGTCCTTTATCATCTAAAGTTCCTCTTCCAAAGATTTTTCCATCAGCAATTGTACCACTGTATGGAGGGTATAACCAATCTTCACCTTCAGGAACTACGTCAACGTGCCCAAGTATACCTAATACTTCTTCACCTTCACCAAATTCTATTTCAGCAGCATAGTTATCATAGTTGACAACTTTAAATCCTAATTTTTTTCCTAATTCTACAAAGTAGTTAAGAGCTTTAGCAGGCCCTTCACCAAATGGCATTCCAGGTTTTGCTTCTTCCATTACACTTGGAATTTGAATAGCTCCTTGTATTTCTCTAACTACGTCATCTTTGTAGCCTAAAACTTTTTCTTGTAAGTTCATAAAAACCTCCCTATTTTATTTTTAATCAGAATACTTCTGTTCCAATATCTGATTGAAGCTCCCTGTATTTTTGATATAGGAAACGTACATATTCATATTCAAAAGGAGAACCTGTACCATAATATTTGAAAGGTACATGGTCTCTTTTATTGACACCTTGTAATAAAGCAACTTCTGGTTCATTCATATCTGGAAGATATGATTCATTATAGAAGTTTCTGTTAATAAGAGTATCCACACCTGTACCTATAGCATCACGAAAATTGCTAGGACCAAGTATTGGAAGAATGAGATATGGGCCTTTTTTTACACCATAGTGAGCTAATGTAAGACCAAAATCTTCATATGGTTTTGGCATACCAAATTCAGAAGCTGCATCTATAGTTCCTCCAAATCCGAAGGCGATATTCATTGTAAAAAGACCAATAGTTCTCATTGTTTTTTTTATTTTCAACTGAAGGAGTGAATTTCCTGCAGTTGAGATATTTTTTGTATTGTTAAAAAAGTTGTTTACTCCTTTTCTTACAAAGACTGGAGTTACAGCTTTATAAAATCTTGTTGTTGGTAGAAAAATATACTTATCAAATTTATAGTTAAAATAGTATATTTTTTTATTAAATGTTTCAAATGGATCATATACGTTAAAATATTCCATTCCTTTATCAATTTTAGCTTGTTGTTCCTCTGTATATTCATTTGCATATAGAGAAAAAGATAAAACAACCAAAAATAAGAAAATATATTTTTTAATTTTCATTTGTCAGCTCCCCTTCTTTTAAAAAATGAAGCATTGTCTTCACGTTAGGAGTATAGAACATATTACCACAGTGTCCACCATAAGGATAGATAATTATTCTATTTTTGAAAGTATCTTTAAGATAATCTAAATCTTCTTCATCAAGAATCAGTTCATCCTGGTTAGTAACAACTGCAATCTTAGAAGAAGTTTTTAAATAATCATCAATATATTGCAGTCTTGCTTTTTCAAGCAATTGATCCATAGTTAAATCCCCATTTGATTTTTCTTTGAAGTATGGAAATGCAATTTTATTTACATAATCATCAAATGAAGCAAAATTTACTTTCTCAAATCTATCAAACATTGTACAATTTTTTGTATTACATTGATATAGCCTTCTGTTGCTAAGCCTGTCAGTTATATAGTTTAAATCAATTGAAGATACTCTAAAAGCTCCACCAATAAGTTCCTGCATCTCTTTATTTGTCATGTTGCTTTTAGAGAAAATTTTAAATATTGTTTCAACATCTAAAACTGTATGCTCAGGAACTGATCCCTTAACAACTTTATTAATAATATGCTGTATAATATCAGCAATTCTTTGAGCTCTTTCCTCAGGAGGAAAATCAAGATAATTATCAAGCTTTAAAGCAGATTTATAAGCATTAACTGCTGGGTTTATCATAAAAACTCTTTTGAAATTAAATGCTTTCTCCTCTTCATCAATATATGATACCATAGCTGCTTCTGTAGCTCCTAAACTGTATCCCATAACGTAGAAATCACTGACTTTAATTTTATTATGAACCTTTTTATAAGTAGCTTTCATAATATTATAAATATCCTGAGAATCGTTAAAAATAATACCAGGCATTCTGCTTGAACTTCCATTGATTATGAAGTTACTATTCATTGGTGAAGAGATAGATATAACACTATATCCAGCATCATATAATATTCTTTGAAAAAGTTCATTTCTTAAGGAATTATGTGATGCTCCAGTTCCAGCTAAAAGGAAAACTAAAGGAGCTTTCTCTTTTTGTGGCACAAGGGAAAAGTTAAAACCTTCGTTGTACCAGAATTCTTTAGGAACATTTTTACACCATGGAAGTTTTATAGTGTATTCCTTTACAGGAATGTTTTTACTTACTCCATCAATCATAAGTGCGCTACTACCAAAAATCGTCGCAACATTTGGATTTTTATAAGGAAAATCATACTCTGAAAAAGATACTATACTTAAAAGCAAAAAAAATACCACACTAAGTAATTTTTTCATAAATTTCCTCCAATAATAAGTTATACTATATATTTTACTTGAAACTACTGGTTTTTTCAAGAGACAATAGTGATTTGAAGTATTTATTTTATTAATATATAAAAAAGGGAGCTCCAGGCTCCCTTTAAAGGTTTTATAACTATTTGTTAACTTTTTCAGATAAAGCTTTTCCAGGTTTAAATTTAACAACTTTTTTAGCTTCAACTTTCATTTCTTTTCCAGTTTGTGGGTTTCTGCAAGTTCTTGCTGCTCTTTCAGCGACTTCGAATTTTCCAAATCCTAAGAAAGAAACTTCATCTCCATTTTCTAGTGCATCTTCTATAACTGCAAGAAAAGCCATAGCTTTCTTTTCAGCTTCGATTTTAGTAGCAAATTCCCCTTTAGCATAATATAAATCTACAAATTCTTTTTTTGTCATTTAATAATACCCTCCTTGAAGTGTTTGTAAACCTTGATTTAAGATTTACACTATTCTTTATACCACAAGATTACTGAATTTACAACAGTTTTTAAAAATATTTGTAGCTAGAATAGTGATATCTGGTTAGTTTCACTCAAAGAGTCTATTGCATTGAGAGCCTTTAGCTTTTCTACAATGGTTTGAGATACCTTTGTACGACGTTTTAAATCTTCATAAGATATAAATCTTCCAATCTCTCTCTCAGCAACTATATTATCAATTACAGCTCCTCCTAAACCTGCTATTGCAATTAAAGGAACTCTGATTTTACCATCTTCAATAGTAAATTTTGTACCATTAGATTTATATACATCAATAGGAAGAAACTCCACTCCTCTTGCATACATCTCAATTATTATTTCACATATTGCAACTTCTGCTTTTTTCTTAACATCAAGCTTAGGTTCTTTGCTTAATAGATCCAGATGGTTTTTAGCACTTTCTGGTGTTCCCATTATCTCATAATCAAAGTCTTCAGCTTTTCTTGATAGATAAGCTGCGTAAAAAGCAACTGGATAGTGAACTTTAAAATAAGCAATTCTCATTGCCATCATAACATATGCAACTGCGTGTCCCTTAGGGAACATATACTTAATTTTTCCACACGATTCAATATACCATTCAGCGATATTATTTTCTTTTAAGATATCAACAAATTTTGCCCATCCATCAGGATCTTTACTTGCTTTACCTTTTCTGACAAACTCCATTATTTTAAATGATGTAAGTTTTTCTACTCCTTGTCCAATAAGGTAGTTCATAATGTCGTCCCGTACTGATATAACTTGTGAAAGTGTTGCTTTCTTTTGTCTTATGAATTCCTGAGCATTATTAAGCCAAACGTCTGTACCATGAGAAAGTCCAGAAATTCTTACAAGTTCAGCAAAAGTGGTTGGTTTTGTATCTACAAGCATCTGTCTAACAAAAGGGGTACCAAATTCTGGAACTCCAAATGTTCCAACAACAGAACCATTAATCTGTTCTGGAGTTATTCCAAGAGATTCTGTGCTGGAAAATATTTTTAATGTATCAGGATCTGATAAAGGAATAGTATAAATATCAAGTCCTGTATATTCCTGAAGCATTTTTATAGTAGTTGGGTCGTCATGCCCTAGTATATCAAGTTTTACAAGTTGTTCGTCCATAACGTGATAGTCAAAGTGAGTAGTGATAGAATCATTTTTCTCATCATTTGCCGGCTTTTGTACAGGACAAAATTCATATATGCTGTGATCACTAGGAACAACAACCATTCCACCTGGGTGCTGACCAGTTGTCTTTTTAGCACCTTCACATTTTTTAGCAAGACGTATTATTTCAGCTTTTGTAGCATTCATTTCATGTTCTTCTATAAACTTTTTAACATAACCTTCAGCATTTTTTTCAGCCAGTGTAGATATTGTACCAGCTTTAAATACGTTTTCTTTACCGAAAAGCTGTTCAGTGTATCTATGTATTTCAGACTGATACTCTCCAGAGAAGTTAAGGTCAATATCTGGGACCTTATCTCCGTTAAATCCCATGAATACTTCAAATGGGATAGAGTATCCATCTCTTTTATAAGTTTTACCACATTTAGGACAGATTTTTTCAGGTAAGTCAATACCGATTCCTTCTTCATCTATAAATTCAGCATTTTTACAATCTGGATTTGTACAGATATAGTGAGGGCAAAGGGCATTAACCTCTGTTATTCCCATCATAAATGCAACAAGAGAGGAACCAACAGATCCTCTGGAACCAACTAGATATCCATTATCTAGAGATTTTTTAACAAGTTTTTGTGCAGAAAGATATAAAACAGAGAATCCATTTCCTATAATAGAGTTAAGCTCTCTTTCAAGTCTTTTTTCAACTATTTCTGGCAATGGATTACCATATATCTCATAAGCTCTTTTGTATGTCATCTCTTTAACAATTGTTTCAGCATTATCAATTTTAGGTGGAAAAAATCCATCAGGAACTGGTTTGACACTTTCAATTTCATCTGCGATTTTATTTGTATTTGTAACAACAATCTCTTTTGCTACATCTTCTCCTAAATAGCTGAACTCTTTTAACATCTCATCTGTAGTTCTGAAGTAGAATTTATTATCAACCATATATTGATTAGGTCTAAATACAGTTCCACTACCATATAATAATATACTTCTTATCTTAGCATCCTCTTCATCCAGATAATGCACATTAGAACTAGCTGTAACAGTTATCCCTTTTGATTTTGCAAGATTATAGAAATACTTATTCATCTTTTCTATTGCATCATAACTTGAAATAGTTCCTGTATTATCACTTTCAAGAAGCTCTGAATAAGCTCCTTTAGGAAGAAGTTCAACATAGTCATAAAAATCTATATGTTTTTCTATGTTATCATAGTCATATCTCATATAATAGTCAGCTAATTCACCATCATTTAGAAAATGTACAGTAAGAGAGCTTCCCACAATAAGCCCTTCTCTATATTTTTCTAAAAGTGATTTCATAACTCTTGGCTTCTTATTACCGTAGTTATTAACATGAGCATCTGAAATAAGTCTATAGATATTTTTAAGCCCTGTAAGGTTCTTTACAAGAACCATTATATTTCTTGTATCCTGTTTTTTTGTATTAATTGGGAAAGCACCAGTAATATCTTTTAAATTAGTTATTCCTTTTTCTACATAACGGTCAAGGAATATAATAAACATATTTGCAGTGGCCTGTGAGTCATCTACAGCTCTATGGTGGCTTTCAAGAGAGAGTCCAAGGACTTTATTCAAATTTTTCAATCCGAAGCTTTTTAAATCAGGATAAAGATCTCTTGCCATTTGTAATGTATCTATTACAGTTGGCTCATAGTTATAACCAAGATATCTTTTTACATCTCTTCTTATAAACCCCATGTCAAATGCAGCATTGTGAGCTACCATAGTAGCATCTCCTACGAATTCCATAAATTTAGGAAGTACCTCTTCAATAGATGGCTGATTATCAACCATATCCTGAGTTATGTTGGTAAGTTCCTGAATCTTTTTAGGAATAGGTTTTTTAGGATTTACAAGTTGTGAGAATCGATCCACAATACTGTCCCCATGAAGTTTTACAGCACCAATTTCAATTATTTCATGTTCATGAGAGTTAAGCCCCATAGTTTCCAAGTCAAATACTATAAAATCTTCATCTTTAATATCTTTATCTTTTGGATTTCTTACCATTTGGGCATTATCATCTACCATATACATTTCGCACCCAAGTATAGCTTTAAAATCCTTTCCTTTTGCAGCTTTATATGCAAATGGGAAAGAGTGTGCAACAGAATAGTCAGTTATAGCCATAGCTTTATGTCCATAGGCAATAGCTCTTTTTACAAGGTCAGCTATATCAGTTACTCCGACCATTTCACTCATCTTACTGTGAGCATGTAATTCTATCATCTTTTCTTCTGCTGTATCTTTCTTTTCTTCTTTTTTAACATCCAGTTTATTAATTTGAGAAATCATTATAATCTCTTCGTTATCAGCAAATCTATCCAGCTGTTTTTTTCCAGAAATTTTAACGAAATCTCCTGTTTTAACATCCACTTCTTTACCTTTTTCTGCAAAATATTTTGCTGTGATAGAGGTGTGATTGTCAGTTATACGAAGAGTTACAATAACTCTTTCATTTTTTATATCTCTTGATTCAGTAGCAAAAATCTCACCTTCCACTATACAGTTATCATTATCATATAGTTTGAAGAATTCCTCTAATGAGATAGAAGTTCCTTTAATCTCTTTAGTAAGATTATTTGAACCTCCCCCTCTACTTCTATAGAATCCTCCTCCACCTTGAGCTCCAGGAGTATATGGTTCTGGAGCTTTAGGTTTTGAAGCATTTATTTTTGCCATTTCCTGATTTTCATTATCTATTTTTTCAGATAGAGTGATTATCTCCTGCTGTTTCTGTTTCTCAATAGCAGTAACCTCTTTTGAAAAATCACCTAGAATAAATTGAATTTTAAAATTATATATTCCATATTTTTCTAGGATAACCTCTAATTTTTCATCTATCTGAGATTGTTTTAATATATTTATTGCTGCCTGTTCAGCTAGAATAATATTAATGTGAGAATTAATATTTACTCTGTATAAATATAAAAAAGACCTTGAAATTGCATTTTTTGATTTAAGGTTTTCAATTGCTTTTTCAACAATTAGAGAGAGAGCCTCTTTAGTAATATTTTTTTCTTGAAAATTAACTTTAAAGTCTATTTCAAGTTCTTTACCAAAAGCTTTTTTTATGCAATCTGAAATAACATCTAATTCTTTAAGGTCATTAACTGTAGGAACCGAACATATAAACTGTATTTTTTTATTACGTTCAGAGAAAACAATTTCACTTACAGTGATGTTTCTAATTCCCATTTTTCTAAAGATACTATCTTCAGGTTTTATTCTGATTTTGTATTTTTGCATTTTTCCTCCCATTTTTTAAAGAGGTAAATATTATCTTTCTCCAAGTAATCTATCTAAGATTATAGCAACAGCAGCTCTTACAGAAAGATGGTTATATTGAGTATTTCCTCTAATTGGTTCAAGAATATAATCTGACATAGCCATTACTTCATCAGTTAATCCCCAACCTGTACCAAATAGTAGAAGATAAGGTCTATCATCTTCAAACATCATGTCAGATACTTTTTTATAACTTGCAGTATTAGGGAAAATTCTAGCAGAAGTAGTAATAATCATAGGTTTTTGTCCCTCTGTTTTTTCTATTTCAGCAAGAGTATCCTCAATGCTATCCATAACTTTTGTAATAGAGAAAGCATCTTCTCTATCTTTGTTGTATTGTCCTCCAGTTCCCTCTTGCCAGTAATTAACTATTCTGTCAGTAAGCATTTTTTGAGAGTCAATAGGAACAATTAATCTGTACCCTTTTACATTATAAGTTCTACAAGTTCTAGATATGTCATGAATATCAAAGTTTGTTACAGATGTACATACTACATCATGTCTTTTGTTATAAACAGGATAGTGAACTAATCCTAGGTATATTTTATTTCTCATTTTTATCTCCTAATTATTTATCAATTTTAACAAGTTTATTAGAATATTTTACTATGTCATCACAGTAAACTTTATAAGCATATTTTAGATATTCTCTATTTTTTTCACTTAGAGGTCTTACAACTTTTGCAGGTATTCCAGCAATCAAGTCTCCCTCTTTTGCTTGTAACTTAGGAGTAACTACTGCTCCTGCAGCAACAAGACAGTTTTTAGGGATAACGCTTCCGTTTAAAAGTGTGCTTCCCATTCCAATTACACATTCGTCTCCTATTGTACAACCGTGGATTATACAGTTATGTCCAATAGTTACTCTCTTTCCAATAGTCACAGGATATGGAGTATCTCCATGTAGTGTTACATTATCCTGGATGTTTGATTCATCTCCAACTGTTACTTTACTCATATCTGCTCTAATTACGGCACCGAACCATACAGATATGCTTTTTCCAAATTCTACATCACCAATAACAACTGCATTATCAGCGATATAGTTATTTTCTCCAATTTTAGGAACTAAATCTCCTAGTTTGTATATCATGTTGTTTACCTCCAATAATTTATAGAGTAGTTTAAGCTATTATTTTTTTGGGGAGTTTAATTCCTCTTTAATTTCTAATAATAGTTTCTTTTCTTCTTTTGTAAATTCTCTATTTTTTAATAAATCTGGTCTTCTTAAAAGAGTTCTTTTTAAACTCTCCTTAAGTTTCCATGTTTCTATATTTTTATGATGTCCAGAAATAAGTACTTCTGGAACTTTTAAACCATTATATTCAGCTGGACGTGTATAGGGTGGAAAGTCTAGAAGTCCACTGAAAAAAGAATCATTTTCATATGATTCTTTCTTTATAACTCCAGGGATAAGTCTTGCAATACAGTCAGCTATAATCATAGCTGGAAGTTCTCCACCAGTTAAAACAAAGTCTCCTATGGATATTTCCATATCAACTTTTTCTTCAACAACTCTCTCGTCAATTCCTTCATAGTGCCCAGCAATAATATTAATCTCCTCTTCGTGAGAAAGTTCAATAGCCAGGTTCTGATTGAAAGTTTGTCCCTGTGGAGTTGTATAAATAACTTTTCCTTTTACATTTTCCAAAGCTCTAAAAAGAGGTTCAGGTTTCATAACCATCCCTGCCCCTCCTCCAAATATCTTATCATCAGCTTGTTTATGTTTATCATAACAATAATCTCTTATATTAATAATATTGATTTCAAGAAGATTATTGCTTATAGCTCTTCCAATAATGCTTTCTTGTACAAAACCAGAAAACATTTCAGGAAACAGAGTGAAAATATTTATTTTCATTATTCTTCATCCATTCCATCATCTTGTTGATATTTTTTTCCTTTTGGCTCCATTAATCCTTCGATTAAATCTACATAGATAGTTTTCTTATCAAAATCTATTTTTTTAACAAATTCATCAATATTAGGTATCATTCCTTCAGCTTCAGGAGAATCCACAACTAATATATCGTGTGCAGCTGTATCAAAGAATTCCTTAACTTTACCAATGCTTTTATCTGTATTTATATCAACTACATTCATTCCAATAAGGTCAACTAGAAGATACTCATCTTCTCCAATACCTAATAATTCTCTTCTTACTACAACAAATCCATTTCTTAGATTTGCAGCTTCTGTTTTATTAGTAATCTCTTCAAATTCTACAATCCATTTGTTTCCAGCAAGTTGAGAGATGCTCTTTATTGTAAGTATTTTTTGATCTGTGTCACTTATTTTAATTATAACTTTTTCATTTAATAGAATATCAGGATTATCAATTTCAAAATTGATTTTAACTGCTCCCTTTAAGTGATGTGTTCCAGAAATTTTCCCAATTGTTAAAAGTTCCATTCAGCCTCCTAGTCTATAAATTCAACATTTACATTTAGTTTATCTTTTACTCCAGCAGCTTGCATAACTCCTCTTATTGCATTAGCTGTAAGTCCATTTTTCCCGATGATTTTTCCCATTTCACCTTTTGCTACGCTCACTTTAAAAATAATAGTATCATCAACTACATCATAAGTTATTCTAGTTTCAGAATGATTATCAATAAGCTCGTTAATGATATAATTAATAAGTTTTTCTAATTTTTCCATACAAATCCTCCTCAATTAATTGTGCTTATTTATGTATAAAGAACCTTTCCATGGTCCTTCTTCTGTAATTTTAGCTACAACACCATAGTTGTCGTTAAGATCATTTATAATATCTCTTACATAATCTTTAAAATCATTTGTTGATATTATATTTATAATACCCTTTTCAGAATTAACTGTTCTAACTACTCCAATTCCTTCATAAGCCTCAATGATTTTATTTATAAAGTCGATATCTTCTTTTCTGCTTTGTATTAAAAATTCATAGCTTGTAAGCATATTTCCTCCATTTTATGTTAAAATGAGGCTGAATGAACCAGCCTCTATTTCTTTTCAAATATTGATATTAGTCTTATAAAATCTTCTATTGTCAAGTTTTCAGCTCTTTCACTTTCAGAGATTCCAGCTTCACCTAAAATTTCACGAAGTTGATCTTTTGAATAACCAAGACTTGTAAAATTATTAAGAAGATTTTTTCTTTTACTAAAGAAAGCCGCTTTTACATATTTAAAAAAGATATTTTCATCTACCTGTTTTTGATATCTGTTATCTTTATAAAGTTTTATTGACATAAAAGCAGAATCAACTTTTGGTACAGGGGTAAATGCCTCTTTTGGAATAGTGAAAAGATATTCAGCACTTCCAAAATATTCAACTGCTAAAGTTAAGACACTTCTTTCTTTACCCTTTTTGGCACATATTCTTTCTGCCACTTCTTTTTGTACCATAATATATATTTCATCTATAACATCTTTGTTTTCAATTAGTTTATTGATAATAGGTGATGTTATATAATATGGTATATTTGCAACAACCTTAGTACCCTTATCAACATATGAAGCAATATCTGTTTCCAGAATGTCATTCATAACTAGAGTATATTTAGGATTGCTGTCAAATTTTTTACGCAATATTTTTTCTAAGTCAGTATCTATCTCAATGGCAACTACCCTTTTTGCTGTATCTAAAAGCAGTGCTGTAAGAGCTCCTTCACCTGGGCCTATTTCCAATACTGTGTCATTGGAAGTGACATTTGAAACTTCCATAATCTTTTGCAAAACTTCTTTTTGGTCAGTTAAGAAATTTTGTCCAAACTTTTTTTTATGTTTAAAGGACATATTCTCCTCCAATTATTTTTTTACTACTATACCAATATAAGGAAGATTTCTATGTAATTGATCATAGTCAAGACCATATCCAACGACAAATTCGTCAGGGATTTCAAATCCTACATAATCTCCTTTCATATCTACAGTTCTTCTACTAGGTTTGTCTAAAAGAGTACAAATCTTTAAGCTTTTAGTTCCTCTTTTTTCTAAAAGTTTTTTAACGTTACTTAAAGTAAGTCCAGTATCAATAATATCTTCAACGATTAAGACATCTTTTCCTTTTACATCTATGTCAGTATCTTTTGAAATATTGACAACTCCTGTACTAGTAGTTCCAGAATAACTAGAAACGCTCATGAAATCGATAACAAGAGGAAGATTAATTTCTTTTATAAGATCTGTCATAAAGACAATAGAACCTTTTAAAAGACCTAAAACCAGCAAATCTTTTCCTTCGTAATCTTTTTCAATCTGACTAGCTAACTCTTTTATTCTTTTTTCAACTGTCTCTCTTGTTAAAAGCGTTTTAATAGTATAATCCACTTTTTTATTCCTCCTTTTAAAATTAAACTAAAAAGTCAATTTTAATAAAATTAATTACGCTATATTTTATCACTTATTACACATTTTATCAAGTAGTTATTCTTTTGTAAAAGAAGTTAAATCCCTCTTCAGTCCAGTAATAATCGCAATAAATATATAAATAATAAAATTGGAATTAATAAAGTTGTACTTTTTTCTACCTTATATATTATAGTAGCATATTGAGAGTGAAAATTAAATCAGGAATTTATAGTGATTAAAATCTATACTCTAAACCTGCACTTATGACGCTGTCTGCTCTGTGTTTCCCTTCAAATCTTACATCTAAATTTGCATTTATATTAAATTGTGGAGTTATCTCTTTACTTATACCAATGCCAGTCCATGTGATATTTTTATTCAAATCAATCCCTTTAAAGTTTTGAGGTGTATCTGTTCCAGTAAATTTTCCATCAAAGCTTAAAGATCTGTTTCCTACGTTAATTGAGTGAGTTATATATCCAGTGAATGTGTAACTATTCATTTTATATTCACTTCTTAATCCTAAAAGGATATTAGTAGAAAGATAATTTTTTTCTGGTGCATTAATACCCCATGCTGCACTATTTTCTTGGAAACTTCCTCTTCTTAAATAATCTTGTGAGATTCCAATATAAGGTGTAAAATTTGCAAAGTGTTTTCCTGTTTCTAAATATCCAGAAAACATATAATCTTTGTGTTTAATATTTCCAACTACAGTATCTCCATCAATATCAATAAGTTCTCTTTGGACTTTAGATGTAAATTTAGAAATCCCTGCACGACCTAAAACATAGATATCATTTTTTAAATATTTTTTACTGTAGATAGATGCACCTAATGAGCTACTTTTTGAAACACCAGCATATTTATTAAATTTAGCTTCAGCATCTGAGTAAGAAAGAGATACTCCTGCTTGTACACTATGGCTAATTTTTTTATCTATTCCAAACTGTGTTCCATTCATTTTAGTTTTGCCAGTTGCATATCCTTCATCTTTCAGCTTCCCATCAGAATGGATACCTGACATCCATCCTTGCCATTCATAATCACTTTTTCTAAAGTTATTTAAAGAACTTAAATGATTTGAAATATTTCTATTGATATTTTGTGATTGAGCAAAACTAAGTGCCTGTGCAGATGCATATATCTCTCCAGAGATTCTGTCTACTAAATCTTCAAACTCACTGTGTGACATCTCAACTATTGCCATAGCTCTATTTAAATCATCAGCAGTTGCTTTTTCACTTGCAACTCTGTTATCTATCTCTTGTAATATTTTTTCAACATTTTCTGCTGTGTTTTTAGAAACTGCATACTCACTATTTAGATATGTTACAGCATTTTCTCTGCTCATCTCTACAACTAGAGCATTATTCTCCTTAGTTGCAACAGCTTTTCTCATTCCATCTACTTTGATTTTATCAGTGTCAATATCTTTAACATTTCCTTTGATAATCTCTCTTTTTTCAGGTACACCATTGTATTTATCAGTAGTTATCTTTATAGTGCTTTGAGATAGGTCTGCTTTTCCTAAGACATCCAGAGATGAATCAAAATCAATCTCAGTTATACCATTTTCACTAACTGTATAGTTTCCAGCAATTGTTGCATGTATTCCATCTTTTCCATCTATCTCTTTATTAGATACAATAAGTTTACCATCATTTGTTACATCTGCACCGATTATATGTCCATCATATCCTGTAGAACCTATAAATGAACCATCATATAAAACAAGAGTTCCCTCTCTTTCAATATCAATATTTGCACTGTGGTTTTTATAGATATCTAAAGTCCCTTCAGAAACCTTTGTAGTTCCACTGAAACTGTTGTTTCCAGTAAGGTGTAGACGTCCTTTACCACTCTTTCTAAGTGCACTGTCTCCATATATATCATTTTCAAAGAAAGACTCTTTTCCTTCTGGAACGTTTGCTTGGAAATAAAGTGTATAACCAGTATAGTTATATCCAGGGTCTCTTTCTAAAAGAGTTCTTAAAAATGCTCCAGGCCCTTTTAAAGCTCTTTTAGTATTTAAAATTCCCCATCCATATCTTTGATCTTGAATATCTGACATATTAAATGCAATAACTCTTGGTTCAGTGGTTTCTAGAAGATTTCCATATCTATCGTATTTAAGTTCAGGTTTATCTGTAGTAGTAAGTAGAGTTTCTCTTACTTGAGAGTTCGTCATCCAGTCAAACTTACTTGCTACAAGTGCAGCAGCACGTGCAACTCTAGGAGCTGCATATGATGAACCTATAGTTCCTTTTCCAGATTCTGGACCCTCTCCGCTTGCAGCTATTGACCATCTAGCAGCATATCCAGGATAAGCTAAATGGTGTGCATAGTGTTTGTATGCATAATAATCTCCATTAGGCTCAGCAATACTCACAGGATCTTTTTCCTCTACACCTATAACAGATAGCCACCCTTTTTCAAGTCCAGCTCTTACCATAGGTAAACTAGGTTGAAGAGATGCTTGATTTAGGGTCTGGTCATTGCTGTCACGGTTTCCATTTGCCCATATAAATAGTCCACCGTTATTTACAGCTTCTGTGTAAAAGTCCATAAGTTCATCTCCACGTCTGTTTATCTCGTCCATATCAGCTTGCAGTTTGTGTTCATCCTCACGGACTATTTGAAGAGGAAGTAACATACCTCTATAGTTTCTGTTTCCTCTTGCATCAGCTCCAAGATGATCTTTAAAATCTACACCCCATGACTGATTGATAACTTTTACTTTCTGATCTCCAAATTTTGTAAACACTTGTCTATATAACTCTGTACTTGGTGATACAAAGACTTTTGAATGAAGTTTTTCTCCAATAGTTGCTGCAACTATATTAAATTTAGTATCCTCTGTCATAAGTTCAAGTACTCTTTCACCATGAGGACTTCCATTAGGATTTGGATTTCTGGAAACCTTATCTAAAATTTCAATAGTTTTGAACTTGTTTTTTAGTTCTCCTTTATGAGTTAGAAAGTCACTATCCATAATAGCAACTATTTGTCCTTTACCATCTATTTTTTTATCATCTGTTGGGATAATAAAAATCTCTTTATCTTTAATTTTAATATTTTTAATAGGATTAATATAGTTTCCTATTCCAGGAGCATTTATAACAGGTCTGTTTTCATTAGCAGGTAGCTTATCTGGAATAACAGGATTATTTTCTGGCATTACAGCCACAATTTTATATCCAGATTCTGTTTTCTTATCCTCTTTTGATGGAACATTATTTATTACTTTAGGTTGTTTTATAATTCCGGTATTGCTAGGTTGAACTGTTACAGCAGAGCCTCCTCCACCGCCACCACCGCAGTTTGTTAATATTGCTGTCATAATACATGCAAATAATATTTTATTTTTTTTACTTTTCATTCTTTCTCCTTAATATTTTCAAATTTTTATATGTGATGTGAATGTGATTTTTAAGTATAGTTGAGATGAATTTTATCATATGAATTATAAAATAACAAGTGTTATTTTATAAAAAAAGAGATATTTTTTCAATAAAATGAAAAGCTATTCAATTGTAGATGGTTCTACCACTTTGAAAATATAAAAATATTTTAAAATAAATATATATCCATTTCAAAATATTTAATTATGAGTTTAGTAAGTATTTATTGATATTTTGTGTTACTTATGTTATTATCAATATTATAGAGATTTATATGGAGGCTATAAATGAAAAAGAGAATAATTTTGATTTATTCTGGAATTATTGCAGGTTTAATAGTTCTTGTACTTTTAGGACTAAAAACTTTTGAAATAGGATATTTTAATGAAAAATATTATAAGGTACCTGATTTAAAATCATATACATATGAAGAAGCAGAAAAAGTTATATTAGGTTCAGATTTAGGAATAAAAAAGATAGGTGGGGAGTTTTCATCTTACCCAATTGGACAGATTTTTTTACAAGAGCCAGAAGCTGGAAGTGTTGTAAAAAAAGGTAGAAATATTAGAGTATGGGTAAGTAAGGGAAGTGCTCTTATAGATATGCCAGATCTTACTGGAATGAACTATCTTGATGCAAAAGTTTTAGCAGAAGAAAAAGGTATGAAAATTGGAAAAGTAATTACAGTAAAGGATAATGGTAAATATAATGAAGTATTAGCAACAGACCCTGCTACAGGAACACTTTTGACTAAGGGAGAAAAGATTTCATTTTTAGTAAATGGTGTAGAAAATGTAGTTCAGGTAAGAGTTCCAGACATAATTGGATTGTCAGTTGAACAAGGTAAAGATATTCTTTTAAAGAATTCTCTTATTTTAGGAAATGTTGAGTATACTTCTATTGAAGGAATAGAAAAAGATGTAATTGTAAAAACAAATATTCAATCGGGAGAAAAGGCTGCTGCTGGATCTTCAATTGATGTTGTAGTTAATAGATAAATAATTAAGGAGGCTGGAAAAATAAAAGGTAGAGTAATTAACAAGATACAAGGATTTTATTATGTTAACTCTGGGGATGAGGTTCATGAATGTAAACTTCGTGGTATTCTTAAGAGAAAAGAGAGTAAGAATAACTGCGTAGTAGGTGATATAGTTGAAATATCTGATGACAACTATATTGTAGGAATAGAAGAGAGAAAAAACTTATTGGAAAGACCAATAGTTGCAAATATTGACTATTTTATAATTCAATTTGCAGCTAAGGATCCTGATATGGATCTTGAAAGATTGAATATAATGCTTTTAAGAAGTTTTTATTATAAGATAAAACCTGTAATCGTTATAAATAAAATAGATCTTTTAACTGATGAGGAGTTAGAAGATTTGAAAATGAGTTTAAAGTTTTTGGAAAAAATAGATGTTCCATATTTTTTAATTTCTAAAAAGAAAAATATTGGGATTGATAGTTTAAAGGACTTTATAAAAGACCATATCTCTGCTTTTGGTGGACCTAGTGGAGTTGGAAAATCGAGCATAATCAACATGTTACAAGTTGAAAAAGTCCTTGAAGTTGGAGAAACAAGTAAAAAATTAAAAAAAGGAAAACATACTACTAAAGATACAAATCTGCTACCTCTTTTAGGTGGTGGATATATTATTGATACTCCTGGGTTTTCTTCTATTGAAATTCCAGTTATTAAAGATTCATGGGAATTAATGGGTCTTTTTCCTGAATTTTCAGGAAAAGAGGGTTGTAAATTTAGTGATTGCCAGCATCTTAATGAACCAGGATGTAAAATAAAAGAAGCAGTAGAAAACACTACTCTTGAAAAGAGTAGATATGAATTTTATAAAAAAGTATATGAAAAATTAAAAAATGAAAGGTGGAACAAATATGAGTAAAATTAAAATAGCTCCTTCAATATTATCAGCTGATTTCAGCAAATTAGGAGAAGAAATAATAGCAATTGATAAGGCAGGAGCTGATTATGTACATATAGATGTAATGGATGGTATTTTTGTACCAAATATAACTTTTGGTGCTCCAGTAATAAAAGCAGTAAGAAATAAAACGGATCTTGTTTTTGACGTACATCTAATGATAGATAGACCAGAAAGATACATTGAGGATTTTGTAAAAGCAGGTGCAGATTTAATAACTGTTCATGCTGAATCAACTACACATCTTCATAGAGTTATTCAACAAATTAAAGGATTTGGAGTAAAAGCAGCAGTATCTCTTAATCCTGCAACACCTGTAGATGTTTTAAAATATATAATTGATGACCTGGATATGGTATTGATTATGAGTGTTAACCCTGGATTTGGAGGACAAAAATTTATTGAATCAACAGTAGAAAAGATAAAAGATGTTAGAAAATTAAGTTCAACTGTTGATATCCAAATTGACGGTGGAATAACAGACAAAACTATAGGAAAGTGTATTGAGGCAGGTGCAAACATCTTTGTTGCTGGTTCTTACGTATTTTCAGGAGATTATAAGGAAAGAATTGATAATTTAAAGAGAGGTTGTTAATCATGGGTGAAATGAAGGGGAACATTAATAAAGTTAATGAGATTTTAGAAGAGTTTTACAAACTTTTTTATAAAACTGAAGATATGGCTTTAAAAAGAGGAATAAAATGTTTAACTCACACAGAACTTCATTTAATAGAAGCAATCGGAGAAGAATCTTTAACCATGAATGAACTATCTGATAAGATAGGAATTACTATGGGAACAGCAACTGTAGCGGTTTCTAAACTTACTGAAAAAGGTTTCATAACTAGAATCAGATCAAATACAGATAGAAGAAAAGTTTTTGTTTCTCTTACACCAAAGGGAAGTAAAGCACTGGTATATCATAATAACTACCACAAAATGATAATGTCTAGTATCACAGAAAACATTGCAGATAAAGACTTAAGTCATTTTATAGAGATATTTGAGTTGATTTTAGGTGCTTTAAAAGAAAAGACAGATTATTTTAAACCATTAACAATAGTTGATTTTGCAGTTGGAGATAAAGTTTCAATTGTAGAGATTAAAGGAACACCAATAGTTCAAAACTTCTTTGCAGGGCATGGAATTGAAAACTTCAGTGTTGTAGAGATAATGGATAGCAGTTCAAAAGATAATTTTGTTATAAAATCACCAACTGAAGAGGTTGTTGTATTAGATGTATTAGATGCAAAGAATCTAATTGGAATTAAGGCAGAATAAAAAAGGCAGGGGAAAATGTTTTACATTGATGGAGTTTCACTAAATAAGATAAAAGATGAATTAAAAGTAGATTTAATCAACAGAAAAATAAATAAGATAACTAAGAATACAGAGAGTTCTTTATCTATATATTTTGGAAGAAGTGAACTTGTTTTTTCGTGTAATCCTAACTTCCCTATATGTTATATAACTACTTCAAAGGAAGCTATATTGGAAAATGGTTCAGGTCTTGTTGCAAATATGAGAAAACATCTTATAAATGCTATGCTTATTGATATTGAGCAGATAGGATTTGACAGAATACTTGTATTTGAGTTTGCAAGGATTAATGAACTTGGAGAGGTAAAAAACTTTAAGATATTCTTTGAGATTATGGGAAAATATTCTAATTTCATTTTTACTGATGAAAATGAGATAATAATTGATGTGCTAAAAAGATTTTCATTAGAAGAGAATAGACTTAGAGCAATATTTCCAGGTCTTCCTTATGAACAGCCAATAATAGAAAAGAAAATATCACCTCTTGAAGTAGATGAAGCTACATTTAATAAGTTTATAGAAGAGAGAAGCTTATTACAAAATGTAGAAGGAATAGGAAAACTATTTTTACAAAATGTTAAGACTTATAATCAATATGAGAGTGTTTTGAAAAGTGAAATAAAGCCAAAAATTTATCTAAAGAATAAAAAGATACTTTTAGCAACTGTATTGGATATCTTACCAAAGGAAAAATATAGTGAAATATTGGATTTTGCCACTTATAAAGAACTTGTGAATTATTATATTGATAATGAAAATCTTTCAGCTAGTTTTGATACATTGAAAAATAGTTTAATTGCTAATGTATTGAAAAAAATTAAAAAAAATGAGAAGATTTTAAAAGTTTTAGCAGTAGAGAAGGAAGAAAAAAAGGACTACGAAAAGTATCAACAGTATGGAGATATTTTAGCAGCTTCAATGTATAACGTTAAAAGAGGAATGGAATATCTGGAAACTTTTGATTTTTACAATAACTGTATGGTAAAAATCCCTTTAGATGTTCAATTGTCACCACAACAAAATTTAGAAAAATTATATAAAAAATATAATAAATTAAAACGTGGATTAGAGGCTAACGCAAGAAGACATGCTGAGATAACAGAAGAACTTGATTATCTAAATGGTATTAAGCTGTTTATTGATAACAGTGATGACATAGATAACTTAAAGCAGATATATGAAGAGCTTGTAGTACAAGGATATATAAGAAAGAAAAAAGAGAAAAAACAAAAATCAAAGAAACAAAATAAAACAGTGGATTATGGTGTTATTCAGGGAGAAAATTACCAGATTTTTTATGGTAGAAATAACATTGAAAATGATAACCTGACATTTAAAGTTGCTGATAAAAATGACATTTGGCTTCACAGTAAAAATATTCCAGGTTCTCATGTTATTATCAAATGTGATAACTTAACTGATGAAATACTGTTACATGGAGCTCGGATTGCAGCTTATTACTCAAAGGCGATTTTAGGTGATAAAGTAAGTGTAGACTATACACAGAAGAGATATATTAATAAACCTAAAGGTGCAAAGCCTGGATTTGTAACATATGTAAATGAAAAAAATCTTACTGTTGAAAAAATAGATATTGAAAAATAATAAAAGCTGATAGAAATTATTTCTATCAGCTCTTTTTTATTTAAACTTTAAAATTCTTTTTTTATTAATTTTATTCTTCGTCCTCATCAACTAATGGGAAATCAAATTGCTGACTCAGTGTTGTAACCAGACTGCTCTTAGTGATTATACCACGTAAGATTCCATTTTCATCTACCACTGGAAGATTTGATACGTGATGTTCATTTACCTCTCTTAATACATCTAAAATAGACTTATCAGGAGAAGTGATAAACTTAGGGATAGTCATTACCTCTTTAACTGTTTTATAGTGGTCTGGTTCCTTCTGAATTGATTTTATTGTAATCTTACCTTGGAATTTGTTTCTTCTATCAACAACAAGAAGAGAATCAACTCTTTCATGTTTCATCTTTCTGATACATTTGAATAAACTCATATCCATAGAACAAGTAATTGGATCATGTTCCATAATATCCTGAACTTTAATATATTCAGGTGATGACCAGATTCTATTTTCTCCAACGAAACTGCTTACAAAGTCATTTGCTGGGTTTTTAAGAATTGTTTCAGGATCATCATGCTGTATTACTTTTCCCTTTTCCATTATACAAATTTTATCAGCTATTTTTATTGCTTCATCCATATCGTGACTGACGAATATAATAGTTTTATTCTCTTGAGTTTGAATATTTATAAGTTCATCTTGAAGCTGTGATCTTGTAATTGGATCCAGAGCCGAAAAAGGCTCGTCCATAAGTATTATATCAGGATTTGTCATAAATGCTCTTGCAATTCCAACTCTTTGCTGCTGACCTCCACTGAGTTGTTTAGGATATCTATTAGCATAGTTATCAAATGGAAGGCCAACCATGTCCATAAGTTCTCTTACTCTCTTGTCTCTTGCTCCTTCTGGCATTTTTTGTAGTTTTGCCACAAGCTCAATATTTTCTTTTATTGTCATATGTGGAAATAGCCCGGTTTGTTGGATAACATATCCAATTCCTCTTCTCAAATCAATAACATTTTTCTTAGATATATCCTCTCCATTTATTAACACTTGACCAGAAGTAGGTTTAATAAGTCTGTTTATCATTTTTAAAGTAGTTGTTTTACCACACCCTGATGGGCCAACAAATACTGTTATTGATTTATCATCTATTTTCAAGTTAACATCATGTAATACTATATTATTTTTAAAAATTTTATTTATTCCTCTAAATTCAATCATAAATTAACCTCCTTTATTATTTATGCAATTTATTTCTTTAACAAACCATTTTTTAAAAGAAATTCGTGAGCAACTTCTTGAGGTTCTCTTTTTTTAGTGTCCACTTCATTATTTAATTCTCTCATAACATCATCTGTAAGTACATTTTCAAGTGAATCTGTTATATGTTTAAGTTCTGGATATTTATTTAAGACATCCCTTCTCACTAGAGGTACTGCATGGTATGGCAGGAAGAAATCCTTATCATCTTCAAGTACCACTAAATCAAATGATGCAAGTAATCCATCTGTAGCAAATGCATCAATTACATCACTTTCGTGATTATCTAGAGCTTGATAACGAAGTGCTCCATCAATTGATATAACATCTTTAAATTTAAGTCCTTGATATCTATCCATTACACCTGGAAGTCCATCTCTTTTGTTTGTAAATTCAAATGTTGGAGAGATTATTATTTCAGATGAAATAGGAATCAGGTCACTTATATTTTTTAGATTATATTTATTAGCTAAATCTTTTCTCACTGCAAGTCTATAAGTGTTATTAAAAGCAAGCTCCTTACCAACATACATATTATAATCCTGTTCTATCTCTCTTTTAGATATTTCATAAACATCTTTTGAGTTGACATTTTCTTTAATAGGGTCATGCTTTAACATATCAGCAAAGATTGTTCCTGTGTATTCCATATACATATCAACTTCACCACTTTGCAGAGCACCAAAAATAACTTTTGTACCACCTAGAGCAAATTTTCTTTGTACATCTATATCTGTATAGCTCTCTATTAATTCTGCAAGCATATTACCTAAAAGTATTTGTTCTGTATAGTCCTTACTTGCAACAGTTATTGTTTTAGTAGGTTTTGCTATATATTTAGTATATATAGTATCACCAATACCAAATGTAAATAGTGCAAGACATGCAATTAAAATTACTTTTTGTAAAAGTGTTGTTCTGTTTCCACTATTTATATTTGAAGATATTCCCTTTGGAACAACTATTTTTTCTATAATTGCAGCAGTCCAATCTATGAAAAGAGCTAAAATACATGCAGGTATTGCTCCTGCTAATATCTGATTTGTATTTGCTGTTCTGATACCTGAAAACACAAGGAAACCTAGACCACCAGCACCAACGAAGGCAGCAATTGTCATAAGTCCGACAGCTGTAACTGCAGAAATACGTATCCCTGCCATGATTATTGGAAGAGCCATTGGAATTTGTATTTTAAAAAGTATTTGCAGTTTTGTAAGACCAATTCCTTCTGCTGCTTCTATCATTTGGGGATTAATTCCTTCAATACTTGTAAAAGTATTTTTTATAATAGGTAGAAGAGAATAAAGAACCACCATAAAAACAGATGGTACTACACCGATTCCAAGAAATGGAATTAAAAATCCTAGTAAAGCCATACTGGGTATAGCTTGAATTGTATTTGCAATTCCTAAAACTGTTTTATTTGCTTTTTTGAAATGACTGATAAGTATTCCAATTGGGACCCCTATTACAACAGCGGACAGAACCGACAAAAATGTCAGATTAATATGTTGTAATAGGAGTGATATTATTTGTTTGTGTTCTAAAATTAAGTAATTTAAAAAATCCATATGTTACCTCCTAATTGTAATTAAGCATAAAAAAAGCATCACCAACATAGAGCTGTGATGCTTTAAGTTACCAATATTATATATACACAACTCTTTTCATAGCTTACGAGGTTAGCTGACGGGCTCGGATTGAAAAGTATCCTATTCACAAAGAAATTCGCCCCTTTTATTGGGTCCCCCGCTTTACATTAAAAATATAAATTAAGCATCAAAGAAATATTAATACAATTCATTATACAATAAATTTTATCAATAGTCAAATTTAAATTTCTAAAATATAGTCTTAAATATGAAAAATAAAACAATTTTAATTTTGTTTTCTTATTTATTAGTGTATAATATATGTATATATAAATTTATAAATTTTTAAGTGTAAAGAAAATATAATATGTATAGAAAAATTAAAATAAAAATAAAATACAGAAATAATACATTAAAGTGAAAATAAATATCAATATAATATATAAAATGAAAATAAATTTATAAAATTTGCAAAATATCCTGTACAATATACGATAGGTATGGTATAACCTTAATAATGCATAATAAATAAAGGGGGAAAGTGTATGAAAAAGAAAATATTTTTACTGATGTTATTCACAATGATGGTTTTTGTTGGATGTGGTGAGAAAAAAGAGAATGAAAATGAAAAAAATAATACTCTTGTTTTTTCTCAAATATCAGAAGGTAAAACTTTAGATCCACAAGACACAACAGAACAATATTCACAAAGACTTATCACAGTCCTTTATGACAGATTAGTTGAAATTGATGAAATGACAGGAAAGATTGTTCCTGGATTGGCTAAAAGTTGGGAATATGAGGACCCAAACACTTTAATTATGCATCTTAATGATAATGTATATTTCCATAATGGAGATAAATTTAGTGCTGAAGATGTTAAATACACTTTAGAAAGAGCTAAGACTCTTCCAAAAGTTGCACACCTTTATGCATTAATTGATAAAGTGGAAGTTATAGATCCTGTAACTGTAAAAATTCATACTAGTGAGCCATTTGCACCATTACTTGCTCACCTAAGCCATAAGACTGCTTCAATAATTGATAAGAAATATTTTGAAGAAAAGGGAATTGATGGTTTCCAAAATCCAGTTGGAACAGGACCTTACAAATTTAAGGATTGGAAAGTTGGAGATAGAATTACTATTGAAGCTAATGATAAGTATTTCAAAGGTGCACCTGCTATAAAATATGTAGTAGTTAGAGCAATTCCAGAAGAAAATAGTAGTGTAATAGGACTTGAAACTGGGGAAATAAATATGACAGCAGACTTAAATGCTGAGTCAAGAAGACTTGTTATGAATGACAAAAATCTTATATATAAAGAGATGCCAGGAATAAGTGTTTCATATATTGGATTTAACACATCAAAAGGAATATTTAAAGATAAAGATGTAAGAAGAGCTGTAGCTATGGGAATTGATAGAGATGCTATAATTCAAAGTATATTCCTTGGATCAGTTAAGAAAGCAAATAGCTTTATAGCTCCAGGTACATTTGGTTATAATCCTGATTCAAAAGTTGTTGATTACAATCCTGAAGAAGCAAAGAGAATAATAAAAGAAAAAGGATTAGAAGGAACAACTATAGTTATGGGAACAAGTAATAGCCCTGTTAGAATGCAAATGTCTGAAGTAATTCAAGCTCAACTTAAAGATATAGGTTTAGACGTTAAAATTCAAGGACTTGAATGGGGAGCTTTCCTTGCAGCAACTGGTAGAGGAGATTTGGATATGTTCTCATTAGGATGGGGACCTTCAACATATGATGGAGATTATGGATATTTCCCTAACTTCCACAGTTCTCAACTAGGTTCAGCTGGAAATAGAGCACAATATGTAAATCCAAAAATGGATAAATTACTTGACGCAGCAAAAAGAGAGATTGATCCTGAAAAAAGAAAAGAACTTTATAAAGAAGTTAGTGATATAATATATGAAGATGTACCAGTAATACCTGTATATTATACAAATAACACAGTAGCAGCAACAAATGATGTGGAAGGAGTAGAACCTACAAGTTATATTCTTTTCCAAAACTTAAAGTTTAAAGGTACAAAATAATTGGAGGAAAGATAGATGAAAAAGGAACTGATAAAATTAGCAGAAGAGTATAGTAATCTTTTTGGGGCACCTGGTTATGAGGATGAAGTTATTGAAAGTATTAAAAAGCATCTTGATTTTATAAGTCTTGAAAGAGATTCTATTAATAACCTATATGCAGGACTTAAAGAAAGAGATAATAACAAACCGACTATAGGTTTAGATTGCCATACTGATGAGGTTGGATTTATAGTAGAAAATATAAATAGAAATGGAAGTTTATCATTTTTACAACTTGGTGGTTGGCATGTTGGAAATATACCTGCAAGTAGTGTAATTCTTCAAAATGAAAAGGGAGAAAAGTATGTTGGAACTGTTAACTCTAAGCCGCCTCATTTTATGACTGAAGAGGAAAGAAATAGACTTCCTAAATTATCAGAATTAACAATAGATTTAGGAACAAGCAGTTATGATGAAACAGTTAAATTATATGGTGTTGAAGTTGGTAACCCAATAGTTCCAGATGTTAAATTTTTCTATGATGAAAAGATTGATGTTATGAGAGGTAAAGCTTTTGACAACAGACTTGGATGCGTTGCAGTTACAACAGTTTTAAATAAACTAAAAGGAAAAAAGAAAAATTGTAATGTAGTTGGAATGTTTGCATCTCAGGAAGAAGTTGGATTAAGAGGGGCACAAGTTGCAGCTTATAAGGTAAAACCTGACTTTGTAATGGTTTTTGAAGGTTCTCCAGCAGATGATAGTTTTAGAGACGAATTTTCAGCTCATGGAGCACTAAAAAAAGGAGTTCAGCTTCGTGCTATTGATGGTGCTATGATTTCAAATCCAAGAGTTTTAAGATATGCTAAAAAGATTGCAGACAAAAAAGGGATAAAATATCAGGTCATTGCAAGGGAAAAAGGATCAACAAATGGAGGAAAATATCATCTATCTGAAACAGGTATACCTGTACTTGTACTTGGAATACCTACAAGATATGCCCATACGCACTATTCATATGCTGCTGTAGAAGATTTACAGTCAGCTATAGACCTTGCTATGGCAATAATTGAAGAATTAGATAGTGACACTATTAAAAGCTTCTAAGAGGAATGTAAAATAGAGTAAAATAAAAATGCTGATGGCAATAATTATTGCTATCAGCACTTTTTTATTAATTTTATCTTTTTTTATCTTTATTTCTTATATAAAGAGAGAATAAACCTTTTAATCCAAGATTTGGATCATAGATATTTATCTCTTCTAATTGAGCAGAAACAAGTTTTCCAAGACCTCCTGTTGCTATTACAAGGAAGTCATCTCCTGCTTCTTCTTTAATTGTTTTAATAATCTCTTTTAATTGTCCCAAATAACCATAGTAAATACCACCTTGTATTGCTGATGATATATCATATCCTAAAATAGTTTTAGGTTTTGCAAATGGTATCTTTGGTAGTTTTGCAGTACTTCCAAAAAGAGCATTTAAACTCATTTCTATACCTGGAAAAATTCCTCCACCAATATATTCGTTGTTTTTGATAACTTCATAAGTTGTTGCAGTACCAAGGTCAAATATAATAAGATTTTTATTTGGATACTCTTTTATTGCCTGTACTATATTTATAATTCTATCTGCTCCAAATCCTGTTGAGTTAACATGTTTGGCAAAAGTGAATGGCAAATCAAGTGATGTATCTATCTTTAATGGAATAAGATTAAAGTATTTTTTTCCAAAATAATCAAATATTGAATTTAGATTTGGCACAACAGATGAAACCAAAACATCTTCTATATCGTTAATATCAATATTGTTAAAATCTAGATTGTTTTTTAAATAAGCGAAATATTCATCCTCTGTTAAAAGATTTTGAGTTGCTACTCTGAATGTACTTTTTATTTCTCCTGAATCAGTAACAATTCCTGTTACCACATGTGTATTTCCTATATCTACTGTAATAAACATAATACCCCTTCTTTTATTTTTGCTTTTTTCTTTCTTTTTCTTCTCTTCTTATTTTAATAAAGTTATATTTTCCAGAAACCTTTCTCTTAAATGTTAAGAAACTGTTAGTTGAGAAAATTCCAATTCTTCTAATTTGAAATAGGTCAGTAGAAAAACATACATCTCCAGAGTCTGTTGCTACAGCAAACTGGTAACCACAATTTTCTGCAAGTGTTTTAGCATTTTTATTTAAGCTACCATATGGGTATGCAAAAGATATAAGTGGATGACCAAGTTTTTCTTCAAGAGCAACTTTATTTTCATAAATCTCCTCAGCTGCTTCATCAAATGAAAGTTCAGCAAGTTTTTGGTGAGTTTTAGTATGTCCACCAAATTCAATTCCATACTCTTCCATCTCTTTTATCATTTTATAATCCATAAGTTTAAATTTCTTTTCAGGATTTTCTTTAACATCCACATCCCATTTATTATAGTCAAGATGTGATAGGAGATAAATGACAGATTTAAATCCATATTTTTTCAGAAGAGGAAACGCATATTTATAGTTATCCTCATAACCATCATCAAAAGTAAGAATGACGAATTTATTCCCTCTGTCAAAACGATGTTTATATCCATTATTAGCTAAATCTTTAAAAGTAACTGTCTGATAGTTGTTATCCTTTAAATATTTAAGATGTTTTTCAAAATCTTCAATAGTTACATAGATACCATGTACCCCACCTTCACTTTTATCTTTAATCACTCTGTGATACATGATAACAGGGATATCATATCGTTTCTTTAATACATATTCCTTATCGTATATTTTTTCCAATTTATCTGTAATTGCATTTAGACCAAATTCTGTTTTTATGGTTTCTCTCAATTTTAAGAGTTTTTCTTCAGGCATAATAAATCCATGTTCAACATCATATAAAAGCTTATTCCAGTTGAAATTTTCTTCATTTTTATAATTGATGTCTCCAAAATTTGATTTTAGTGCTTTTCCAATATTATCTGAAGTGATAAGTCCTACATATTCTGCTTCTCCAATTGCTATAAGAGGTTTACCTGAAAGGATTGCTTCTACTGCAACTCTTCCTGCTCCAATTATTAAATCAGAATTTTTAATTTTTTCTGGTACATCATTAATATAACCTAAAAATTTAATTTTGTCATTATTTTTAAATTTTTCAAATTTAGGAGGAAGCTCTTTTCCACCGATAATTTGGATGATTACATCTTTTAACTGAGAAAGTTTTTCTACAGCTTTATATGTAACTTCACCTTTAGGACCAGAGAGTCTTCCTATTATAGAGATAGTTTTAATTTCTCCAGGCTCTCTATAGTTAAAAGAGTAAAGAGAGCTGTTAATAGGATTTCTTAAAACAAGTATTTTATCTTCTTTTACACCTAATTCATCTATAAGATGTTTTTTAATATTTTCACATACTGCTATTGTTTTAACTCCAAAAGCTTTGAAAATCTTTCTGCTTAAATGAACAGGCTGTCTTCCATGAGTTGTAGTTATAAGCGGAATTCCAGCTATCTTACATGCAATTTCACAGCTCCATGAAGAGGCTCTTGAATGTGCATGAACTACATGGATATCTTTTTCCTTAATTATTCTGAGCAAAGTTTTAACCTGTTTTACTCTTTCAAGTAATCCCCTTTTATTAAATTCTATTTTTATGTAATTGGCATCTGTTTTTTTAGTTAAAGTATCAGAGACAATAGTTATGTTATGTCCACGTTGTATGAGTTCATTACTCAAAGTGACAGCATAAACCTCTGCTCCAGTAACTTCAAGCTGAGATAGTGCCATAAGTATATTCATATATTTTCCTCCAAATTATTATCTCATATATATATGAGATAATATTATATTAAATGCTATCTTTTCTTTGTTCATTATAACATAAAATGATTTAAAATTAAATAAAATGAATACTATAAATTTTTATAAAATACACAAAAAATAAAAAAACCAACCTGTTAGGTTGGTAATTATCAAAATGGCTGGGCTGGCTGGATTCGAACCAACGCATAACGGAGTCAAAGTCCGTTGCCTTACCGCTTGGCGACAGCCCAATACAATGGTCGGAATAGCAAGAATCGAACTTGCGGCCCCCTGCTCCCAAGGCAGGTGCGCTACCGGACTGCGCTATATTCCGTCCTCATTGACAAGAAATATACTATCATAAAAAAAAATAACTGTCAACCTTTTTTTTATGAAAATATTAAGAAAAATTTAAAAATGTGTATGCATAACATGGCTGTTATCAATAGTTATAAGGGTTTATATGAAATGTGGCAGAATAAAAAATAAAAACATTGAAAAACTACTAACATGTAAAATTGACAAGGGACTCATATATTGCCTATAATGTAATTAAAGAATAAAGGGGGGATTATGTGAAAAAATTGCTGATGTATTGTATCTTGATTTTATCATTGCTTGGATGTGGGGATAATAATGGGAAATATATTGAAGCAACAAAGAAGATGAGCTTAGATAACTGTATAGAGATTTCAGATAGGACTTTAGAAACAGTTGAGGATGTAGGTGTTTATTTTATTCATAAACTTACTGGAGATAGTTTTAAGGAGATTGCTTCTAATATTGAATATAGTATAACTGGGAAAATAGATGATAATACTAAGATAGTAAGTTTAAATTATAATGGAGCAAAGGTTGACATTCCAGTTGAGAAAAAAGGAGATTCCTATTCAACCTCTCATATGGATATAAAAGGGAAGTTTGGAAAAGATAAATACACTTTCAAAAAGTTTCGAGATGAAGTAATAAACGAAAAAATGAATGAAGCTGAAAAAGAATATGAAGAGGATATAGAAGAATATATAGAGGAATGTAAAAAAGTATTGAAGTAATTAATGTTTAGTATTGCAAATAGTGAAAAAATGTTGTATCTTCCTATTAAGATGCTTATTTTAGTATAGGAGGAAATGTTATGAAAAAATTTTTAGTAACTTTGGGATTATTAGGAGTACTTATAGGATGTACATCTGCTGAAATTGAAAAAAAAGATAATGTAAAAATTGAGGAAAAAGTTCCAGTTCAAAAAGATATGGTAAGCTTTAAAAGAGAAGACAATAATCAGGTTGTAACTCTTGAATCATCAAATTTATATGAAACAGGGGTATTGACAGTTGGAGATAAGAAAATAGATATGCATAGAGCAATTTGTGCCTCAGGTATGAGATTAGTTGGAGATACAGAAAAAGCTGAAATCCATTTTAAAAGAGATGAAGGAATTTTAGTTTTAGATGGAAAAGAGATTCAGGTATCTGTAATTAAATAGTATTATTTAAGAGGGCTGTTGCATTTCTAAATATGTACAAATCAAATACTTGGCATTAAAAAAAATTATAGCTAAGAGGATTTTATATTTTACAAGTTTGCAACAGCTCTTTTTTTATGCTATTTTTTTATTGGTTTGTATGATAGTATATGAAATAAATTGAATTTAACAGGGGGATTTAAGTATATGTTTAATTATGATAGACTACCAGAATATTCAGAGCCACTTTACAGACCGCCTTCTGAAGCTTATTCATTAATCTTACAGCTTACGTTTGGCTGCTCACACAATAAATGTAGTTTTTGTACTATGTATAAAAGAAAGAAATATTATATAAAATCATTTGAAGAGATAAAGAGAGATATTGATCTTTTTAGGGAGAACCTTTCATTTGTGAGACGGATTTTTATAGCTGATGGAGACGCCATGAGTGTTCCAACAGATCATTTAATAAGAACAGTTAAATATATAAGAGAAGTATTTCCTGAGTGTGAAAGAATATCTGTTTATGCTTCGCCAAAATCTATTATTGAAAAAAGTGATGAGGAGTTAAAGGATATAAGAGATAGTGGTATATCGCTTGTATATTTAGGGATAGAAAGTGGTGACAGTGAAACACTTAGAAAGATACATAAAGATGTTGATTCAAATGGAATGGCAGAAGTAGGAAAAAGAATAAAAAAAGCAGGTTTTAAACTGTCAGCAACTTTAATAGTAGGTATAAATGGACAGGAAGATTGGTGGAATCATGCTATAAACAGTGGAAAAATAGTAAGTGAAATAAAACCAGATTTTCTAGGTGTCTTAACTCTTATTATCAGTCCTGGCTGTGAAATATATAATCTTATGAAAGAGGGAAAATTTAAAGAAGCTTCTTCAGTGGAAATTTTAAAAGAGATTAGAACTATTATTGAAAATATTCACTGTGATAAAGAAATTGTATTTAGAGCAAATCATGCATCTAACTATTTAAATTTAGCAGGAACATTACCATATGATAAGGAAAAAATGTTAAAAGAGATAGATTTAGTATTAAACGGAGATAGAGAAATAAAAAAGAAATATAGAAGATTATAGTTTATAAAACAAAAAAATAAAAAAAGCTATTGACGTGTTTCAAAAATTATGTTATTATATATTCTGTTCGCGAGAGCGAGACAATGAACTTAAAA
>NZ_JADRHM010000023.1 GCF_018205345.1 Fusobacterium sp. DD2 | reverse complement strand
ACGAGAATTCTCTCGTCTTTTAACGCTTAGTTATCTTAAACTATTTTCTTATTCCTAATCTAGCAATTAAGTTTCTGTATCCTTCTAAATCTTTTTTAGCTAAATATCCTAATAATCTTTTTCTTTGTCCAACCATTCTTAGTAATCCTAATCTTGAGTGGAAATCTTTTTGGTGAACTCTTAAGTGATTTGTTAAGTGGTTGATTTTTTCAGTTAATAAAGCAACTTGTACTTCAGTTGATCCTGTATCTCCTTCAAATCTTCCAAATTCTTTAATTATTTCTGCTTTTGATCTCATAGCCATTTTGTATTCCTCCTATATTATATATTATCTAAGCTAAGTATTGCGAGGCTAACCGCAAAACTGAGCCTAAATTCTTCATGTATTATATCACATCTATAAAATCTTGTAAACGTTTTTTTGATTAATTTTCTTCTACTACTGCTCCAGAATCTAAGTCAGATTCCTCTTTGATTTTTTCTCCAGATAAAGGTCTATCTTCCATTACTGCTTCAAACTCTTCTCTGCTCATACGTTCGTTTTCCAACAGATATTTAGCAACCTTATCAAGCTTATCATAGTTGTCAGTTAAAGCTTTTAATGTCTCATTATACATATCATTAACTAATCTAAATATCTCCTGATCCACTTCTTTTCCAGTTACATTACTATAATACTTTTGTTGGAAATAATCTCCCTCTTTAGTATTATCTAATAGTATTGGTCCAAATTTATCATTCATTCCAAATCTTGTAACAATTGCATGTGCTATTGCTGTAGCTCTTTCTATATCATTACTTGCTCCAGTTGTTATATCATCAAAAACAATTTTTTCAGCAGCTCTTCCACCATAAAGAATTCTCATATCATCAAGAAATTCATTCTTTGATTTATAACTTCTATCCTCTTCTGGTAAAGCCATAGTATAACCTCCTGCCATACCTCTAGGTACAATTGTTATTTTATGTACTGGGTCTGCATTTGGTAATAAATAGTGCATTAAAGCATGTCCAGCTTCATGGTAAGCTGTAATTTTTCTCTCTTTTTCTATAACTTTTTTAGATTTTCTTTCTGGTCCTATACTTACTTTTTCAGATGCTTCTTCAAGATCATCCATAGATATCTCTACTCTACCTGCTCTTGCTGCAAGTATTGCTGCCTCATTTAATAAGTTTGCAAGATCCGCTCCAACAAATCCAGGAGTTTTCTTAGCAATAACTCTTAAATCGACATCTTTTGCAAGTTTTTTACCTCTGGCATGAACTTTTAAAATTGCTTCTCTTCCATCAATATCAGGACTATCTACTACTACCTGTCTGTCAAATCTTCCTGGTCTCATAAGTGCTTTATCTAAAATTTCAGGTCTATTTGTAGCTGCTAAAACAATGATAGTTTCATCAGTACCAAATCCATCCATCTCAACAAGAAGTTGGTTCAGTGTTTGTTCTCTCTCATCATTTCCGCCACCTTGACCAGAACCTCTTTTTCTACCTACAGCGTCAATCTCGTCTATAAATATTATACAAGGTGCTGATTTTCTAGCTTTATTAAATAAATCTCTAACTCTTGAAGCTCCAACTCCAACAAACATCTCTACGAATTCAGATCCAGACATACTGAAAAAAGGTACCTTTGCTTCTCCAGCAACTGCCTTAGCAAGTAAAGTTTTACCTGTTCCTGGTGCACCTAAAAGTAATACCCCTTTAGGAATCTTAGCACCAATATTTTTAAATTTCTCTGGTTCTTTAAGGAATTGAACTACTTCCTGTAACTCTTCTTTTGCCTCAGTTATTCCAGCTACATCATCAAATGTAACTTTTGAAAGTTCTTCTCCATTATCTTTAGCCTTTGATTTACCCATGTTGAAAATTTGTGGTCCTCCACCATTTCCCTTATTCATCTTATTAAGCATAAATACCCATACACCAATAAGAAGTAACATTGGGAACCATGACATAAGAATATTCAATAAGAATGGCATTTGTTGAGGTGGTAATGATTTTATCTCTGCACCACTATTATCAATTAATTGAACTAAGTGTGCGTCATTCCCCAATCTATCAGTAATCATTCTTGCTTTAAAATACTCTTCCGGGTTATGTCCATATCCATATACATAACCTTCTTTTTCATGTACTTTTACTATTTTCTTCTCTTGAAGCATAGTTATAAAATGACTATAACCAATGTCTTCAACGGAACCTTTGTCCTTATCTGCAAGTAATGATGGAAGTGACATAATTAAAGTCACAATAAATAAAAGCATTATAAATCCTTTAAAATTGAATCTTCCACCTAACTCTCTAAATTTTCTATTATTTGGTTCCTGATTTTTTGTATTCTGATTTCCTCTCTGATTTAATCCCTCTCTTAATTTACTTCTTAACTCTTCTTTTCTTTTCTGAATTTCATCATCAAACTCAGCTTCTCTTTTTTCATCTTCAGAAGATTCATCCTCTTTTTTAGATTCAGTTTTTTCTTTTTCCTCTTCTTTAGGTTTTTTCCATTCATTTAAAGCAGGTTCTTCCTCTTGTTCTTGGATAACACCTTCATCTTTTAGTAAATCATTGTCTTTTTGTTCCTGTTGTTCGTTTTTTTCATCTATATCCTTATTTTGCTTTTGATTCTCATCAAATCTGTTGTTATCGTTCAATTATTTTGTCCTCCTCACTCTAAATTTCACACATCTATTTTCTGTGCTTTTATATTTTTCATTACCTCTAACACCTGCAATCCATACTATTTCATCATTGTAAGTTATTAATGGTACTCTATCTCTTATTTCTTTAGGTACTTTTTCATTTATGAATATCTCTTTAAGTTTCTTTTCACTTCTCATACCTGTTGGAACTATTCTATCCCCATCTTTTCTAGTTCTTACAACAACTTTTTCTCCAACTTTTAAATTTGTTGCAAATATATCTTTTCCAGTTTGTTTCTCTTCACTGAAGAAAGCTTCTACAACATAATCTCCAAATTGTAAAACTCCTGGTATTTCAAGAGTTTTAGGTAATAAATCATATTTACTGATATTCTCTTTTTCTATTTTTAAAATATTATATTCTTTCTTTAGAAGATAATTATCCCCTAAATCTAAAGAACAACTTCCCCCTTTTTCTATGATATTTTCAATTGAGAATATTTTTTCCCTTGTTACAGAAACTCCATGTTTATACATAAAATTTCCAAAAATTTTACCTCTCACATGTTTAGTGAAATGATTAATTTCATCTATATTTAGATAATCTTTTTTTGAAAATCTTTCAACCTCTTCATCAATTACCTGATTTATATCTCTGATTTCCTCAATTAAAGCAAAAAGTTTATCCTTAAACTTTGGATTATATCTTTTTTCAATAAAAGGTATCAAATCAAGTCTAATACTGTTTCTAGTAAATTCATTTTCAAAGTTCGTTTTATCTATTCTAAAAGGAATGTTATTTTCCTTTAAATAATTAACAATATCTTTTTTATAAATTTCTGAAATTGGTCTAATATATTTCCCTCTTTTAGAAATAATCCCTTCAAGGCCACTAAGACCAGCACCTCTTACAAGCCTGAACATAAAAGTTTCAAGCTGGTCATCTTTATTATGAGCAAGAGCTATCTTATTTCCATTTACCTTTTTTAAAATCTCATTATACATATCATATCTTGCTTCACGACCTGCTTCTTCAAGAGTTATTCCACGCTCTTTTTCAAGTCCTTTTACATTTATTCTACGACTATATATTTCAAGATTATTTTTTTGGGCGTACTCTTTACAAAAAGCCTCATCACAATTTGCATCTTCTCCTCTAAGAAGATGGTTTATATGTACTAGTACAATTTCAAAATCTATCTCTTTTTTCAGTTTTAAAAGCATCTCTGTCATAAAAACAGAATCCGGTCCTCCAGAAAAACCGACTATTATTTTATCTCCATTTACAATTAATTTCTCTTGTTTGTTTTTCTTTACTACTTCCTCAAATAATCTCATAAAATCACTCTTTTAATCATATCGTTTCATAAAATTATAGCATATATCGGCAGTTTTTTCCAAAAGATTTTTATAAATCTAATCAAGAATTTTTACCACTTGACAAGAATTATCACGATAATCAAAGAATATGTATACATCTTCTTCTCTATTTTCAATAACATTCCAACTAAATCTTGCAAATTCGCTATTTTTATGTCCTTCTCTAACTGTTCTATAATTTTTTTCTTTTATAAGTTTATCATAAAGTTCTCCATCCTTTTCATCCTTTAGCCAATGAGGGTGAACTCCAGATTTTTTAACCTTTAGAAAATCATATTTCAAATACTCTGTAAAAATTTCTTTCTTTGAAAATCCTTTTTCTAGATAAAAGTTATTTAAAAAATTAAAAATAGCTACATCTTTGTGGCTAACTTTAAGATATCCTTTCTCTTCATAATATTGAGAAATTTCATTGTAGAATAAAAATGGATTTGAATTATAGAAATTATCTATTACCCAATCAACACTTTTTTCAAACTGCTCTGAGTTATAATAATAATCTAATAATTTTTCCAAATTTTTCAATTTTATTATATCTGCAAAAGATACAAAATTATTTGAAAAGACCTCATAAGGAGGTTTAGAAAAATATTTATATCCATATTTTTCAATCTCACTATACATCTTAGTACCTTTTAAAAGCTTCAAGAATCCCAACTGAATCATCTCAGGCTTTAAATCATATACATAATTAAAAGACTTTTCAAATTTTTCATAGGTATCATAAGGAAGACCTGCTATTAAGTCGAGATGCAGGTGAATATTTCTACTGATTCTTCTCACGTTGTGAGCCAATTTATCCAATATATTTACTCTTCCTATACTTCTCATTGCGTCAGGGTCAATAGTCTGAACTCCTATTTCAAACTGGAAATACCCTTTTGGCACTGTTTCAAGGAAATCAAGAGTTTCATCGTCAAAGATATTTGCATTTATCTCAAAGTGAAAAGTTATTCCCTCTCTGTAGTTTTCAAGTAAAAATCTCCATATTTCCAAATATCTCTCTTTTTTCAAATTAAAAGTTCTATCTACAAATTTCAAAAGCTTAATTGGAGAATCTAAAAATCTTTTTAAGTCTTTTTTGGTTCTCTCTATAGAATAGTATCTTACAGTTTTATCAATTGATGACATACAATATGAACAGTTAAAAGGACATCCTCTTGAACTCTCATAATAAAAGATTTTTGTTGCATCTAAAAGTTCACTGTCGTCATAGGGAAAAGGAACAATATCAAGATTTTCAATTAAAGGTTCATTGCCATTGTATTTAATTCCATTTTCTCTATATACAACTCCCTTTACTTCATGTATATTTCTGGTTAAAAAATTAAATACTACCTTTTCTCCCTCTCCTACAAATATATAATCTATCTCTGGATTTTCATCCATTATCTTATCCCATTCAAATGAAACCTCTGGTCCACCTAAGGCAATTTTTACCTCTGGAAGTACTTTTTTTATCTCTCTTGTAAGGTCAAATACATACTCCTTATTCCAGATATATGTTGAAAAAATCAGTGTATCTGGTTTTGCTTCAAAGATATCTTTAATGATATTCATAAGCTGATTGTTTATATTTGTCTCATAAATTTCAGCTTTTAAATCGCTATTTTCCTCAATAAATTTTTTTAAATATCTTACTGAAATATTAGTATGAACATATTGACTGTTTATACCTACTAATAATATTTTGTTCACTATGGTTCTCCTTATTTATTTTCATTCTGAAATTTTAAATGTTCTCTATAAGTTTTACTAAAGTAGTGTCCCCCATCTCCTTTTGCTACAAAAAATAGATAATCAGTATTTGATGGATTATATGCAGCATCAACTGAATCAACTGTTGGATTACATATAGGACCAGGTGGTAAACCTTTATACTTATATGTGTTATATGGTGAATCTATCTTTAAATCTTTATAGTACATTCTTTTTTTCTTATAATCATATACAAAATTAACTGTTGCATCAGAAGAAAGAGTCATCCCCTTTTTAATTCTATTATAGAAAACTGATGCCATAACAGGTTTTTCCTCTTTTAGCTTGGCCTCTCTTTCAAGAATTGATGCCATTATAAGTTTTTCATAGAAATCCTCTCTATTTCCATATTTCTCATATGGAAATTTCTTTAAAAATTGTCCAAGCATTGCATTAACAACAATCTTTTCATCATATTTTTCAGGTAAAAAATATGTTTCTGGATATAAAAATCCTTCAAAATTTCCATCAGGTATCTTATAAGGAAACTTTTTAGCAGCATCATTTAATGCAGAATAAAATTTATCTTTATCTATATTTCCTGTTGCTTCTAAAAGTTCTGCTATTTGTTTTACACTATATCCCTCTGGAATTGTTATTTTGACCATTTTACCCTTTCCAGACTCTAAGATGTCCATTATCTCCTCTAAATTGTATTCTCCCTTAATTTCATACTCTCCAGCCTTTATACCCCTACCAGAGTTCCTATATTTAAGATATATTTTAAATGGAAGAGAATTACTCTTAGGAAGTTGAGATAAAGATTTCATCACTGGAACATTTTTTTCTATCTCTAAAACTGTATCATAATCAAATCTATTAAATATCTGTGAATAAATATAATAGGCAAATATCGCTACTATTCCTATTATAATGAGAAGTATTACATATAGTCTCTTTTTCATATAATTTCACTCCTATTTTTTGTCTCTTTCATTATTATACTAATTTTTTTAAACTATTGCAAAAAAAATAGAGGACAGAAAATCTGCCTCTAATAAAGCAAACTTTCTGCCCTCACTATACTTATTAAATTAGGTGGTTAGCAAATTATTTTTTCATTGATTCAAGAATTGCGTCAACAACATTGTCCATTTCAACTTCTCCACTCTCATTTAGTGATGAAGTTAATGTAACTCTTTCATTTAACACATTCATATCTTTTAATTCATCCATGCATTGAGACATTAAATCTCCAGATTTACATGCCCAAGAACCATTTTCAAGAATAGCAATAGTTCTCTTTTGAAGATTTAAAGCTTTCATATCCATCAAGTAATTGTGCATCTTTGGATAAATTCCTAAGTTATATGTAACTGATGCAAGTACTATATGACTGTATTTAAAAGTGTCAGAGATTAAATAAGATACATCAAATTTTGATACGTCATACATATGTACATTAGTCATTCCTTTTTCAACTAATTTTTTAGCTAAAACTGATGCAGCGTTTTCTGTATTTCCATACATTGATGCATATACTATCATTACTCCTTTTTCCTCAGGAATATATCTGCTCCATTTATCATATTTGTCTAATAGATATCCAAAGTCATTTCTCCAAACTGGACCATGTAATGGACAAATATATTTAATATCTGCAACTGGTGCTTTCTTTAGTAGGAATTGAACATGTGGTCCATATTTTCCAACTATATTAGTGTAATATCTTCTTGCATCATCAAGCCAATCTCTATCAAAATTAACTTCATCATTGAACAGTCTTCCATCTAGTGAACCAAAGCTTCCAAATGCGTCAGCACTGAATAGTACTCCATTTGTAGTATCAAATGTTACCATAGCTTCTGGCCAGTGAACCATAGGTGCTCCAACAAATACTACTTTATGTTTACCAAATGATTTTGTATCTCCTTCTATAACAGTTTCACATTTTTCAGGATGAATATGGAATCCAAATTGGTTCATAAAATAGAATGCTTTTTCTGTACTTATAATTCTTACATCTGGATAACGAAGTAATACTTCTTCTATCATTGCAGCATGGTCAGGTTCCATGTGGTTAATTACCATATAGTCAAGTTTTTTTCCATCTAATAGATACTCAAGGTTTTCAATAAATTGACGTCCTATTGCCCAGTCAACAGTATCAAATAAAACAGTTTTCTTATCTAACAATAGGTATGAGTTATAAGAAACTCCTCTTGGGATTGGGTGTATATTTTCAAATAGATGTAAACGATGGTCGTCTCCACCTATCCAGTATAAATCATCTGTTACTTTTCTTACATTATGCATATAATGTCCTCCTTCAATCTATTCCATCAATAATCAATCGTTATAATTAATCTTCTTCAACAACTTCTATAAATGCGCTCTTTTCTTCTCCACAATCTGGACAAATCCATTCATCAGGAAGTTTTTCAAATAGTGTTCCTTCTGGAATATCATTTTCTTCATCTCCAAATTCTGGATCATATTCATATCCACATCCGCTACATACGTAACGTTTCCAAGCTGAAGGTCTTGAAGGTTTTGGTACAACTCTCTTCATTTTCTTCATAGGTGGTGCAGGTTGTTTAGCTTCTCCATTATCAAGTGCTTTAGTTAGTATAGGCAATACTTCTTTTAAGTCTCCTACAATTCCATAGTCAGCATTCTTAAATATTGGAGCATTAGGGTTGTTGTTAATAGCAACTATTGTTGTAGCATCTTTTATTCCTTTCAAGTGTTGTCCTGCTCCAGAAATACCACATGCTATATATAAGTTACCATTGAATTTTTGTCCTGACATTCCAACATAACGATTTAGAGGTACATATCTTAAAGTTTCTGCAACTGGTCTAGATGATCCAATAGCAGCTCCTGCTTGTACAGCAAGATCTTCTATTAATTTCATGTTAGCTTTTTCTCCAATTCCTTTACCAGCACTGACTACACGATCAGCAAGTGCAATAGGAGTATCTAGAGGAATACCAACTGTAAAATCATATCCATCTTTCTTAAGATCTTCTACTAATGCTGCTACTTTTTCCTCCATTGTTCCATCTTTAAAAATAATGTTCTTACGAAGTCCAGTAGCGTGACCTTTTGTTGACTTTCTTTTATTAGAACTTTCCCTGGGCATCTTCCCAATAATATGAGCTGCAATAACTACTCTTTGAATTTCATTTGTTCCTTCATAAATAGTACAAATCTTAGCATCTCTATAAGAACGTTCTACTTCCATTCCTTTCAAGTATCCGTTTCCTCCGAATATTTGAAGTGCATCATTTACTACTTCCAAACAGATATCTGAAGCATATTGTTTTGCCATTGCAGATTCCATTCCATATGGTTCGTGTTCTTCTTTCAATTCTGCAGCACTGTAAACCATAAATCTTGCTGCTCTTATTTTAGTAGCCATATCAGCTAATTTAAATGAAATAGCTTGTTGATATGCTATTGGCTTTCCAAATTGAACTCTTTCTTTTGCATATTCAAGTGCATGTTCATAAGCACCTTGCGCAATTCCTAGAGCTTGAGAAGCAATTCCTATTCTTCCTCCATCAAGAGTAGACATAGCTATTTTAAATCCTTCTCCCTCTTTTCCAAGTAGGTTTTCTTTAGGAACTTTAACATTGTTAAAAATAAGTTCAGCAGTTGATGATGAACGAATTCCTAATTTGTCATAGTGATCTCCAAATGTAAATCCTTCCCATCCTTTTTCAACTATAAATGCACTGATTCCTTTTGTTCCTAATTCTGGTGCTGTTGAAGCAAATACAACATATGTATCAGCTTTATCAGCATTTGTTATAAATATCTTTCCACCATTTAATATGTAGTAATCTCCTTGTAGTTCAGCTGTAGTTTCAGTTCCTCCAGCGTCACTTCCTGCATTTGGTTCTGTAAGTCCAAAAGCTCCAAGTTTTTCTCCTTTAGCTAAAGGTACTAAATATTTTTGTTTTTGCTCTTCTGTTCCATAAGCAAATATAGGGTAAGTTCCAAGTGATACGTGAGCAGATAGAATAACTCCAGTTCCTCCATCAACTCTTGATAGTTCCTCAACAGCAATAGCATAACTTAATATGTCCATTCCTGCTCCTCCATATTCTTTTGGATATGGAAGTCCCATCATTCCCATTTCCCCAAATTTTTTAATAGCTTCTGTAGGGAATTCATTGTTTTTGTCTAACATGAACGCTATAGGTTTTACCTCTGTTTCCGCAAACTCTCTGACTTTTTTACGTAATTCTTCATGTACATCTGTTGTTTTAAAAAGCATAAAACTAACCCCCTCTTTTAATTTTTTTATGTTCTATATCCACAAATTTCAATGTGGATATAATTAATCCTCTTTATAATTAGATGATACCACTAAGACCTCAAATAGTCAAGCTTATATTTATATTTTATTGGTTTAGTTTCTATTTTTTTTGAACATTTTTCATTTATTTAATACAATTAAATTTTTGTAAATAAAAAAGCCCTGAATAAAATCCAGGACTTTCCTTCTATTCTCCTATCTTTTTGGGCTTTATCCAAGGTGAGTCTTTTCCCATATTGTAGTTTTTTATAAACTCTTCTTTAAACTCTTTAAATCTATCTTCTAAAATTGCTTTTCTTGCATTTTTCATAAGTTTTAGTAAAAAATATAAATTATGATATGTTGCAAGTCTTTGACCTAGTACCTCTTCTGCTTTAAATAGATGTCTTATATAACCTCTTTTAAAGTTTCTACATACATAGCAGTCACAGTCTTCATCTAGAGGTCTGTCATCTTCAGCATATGAAGCGTTCTTTATAACAAGACGACCGTATTTAGTAAATACAGTTCCATGTCTTCCTATTCTTGTAGGTTGAACACAGTCCATCATATCTATTCCAGATTCAACTGCTTCTAACATATCAAGAGGTTCTCCAACACCCATCAGGTATCTTGGCTTATTTTCTGGACATTTTTCAACTATATAGTCTAAAATACGATACATATCTTCTCTTGGCTCTCCAACTGCCAATCCACCTATTGCGTATCCAGAGAATGCATCATCCATTTCACTTAATTCTCTTAAACTCTTATCTCTTAAATCTTCATATATTCCACCTTGAACAATTGCAAATAACCCTTGTTCATCAGGTCTTCTATGAGCTTCAACACATCTTTTAGCCCATCTTGTTGTTCTCTCTATTGATGGAATAATATATTCTCTACTTGATAGACCATGTGGGCACTCATCAAATAGCATTACTATATCAGATCCAAGATTATTCTGGATATTTATTGATTTTTCAGGTGTAAGAGTGTGCTTTGACCCATCTATATGGGATCTGAAATCAACACCTTTTTCTGTTATTTTTCTCAGTGATCCTAAACTGAAAACCTGGAATCCTCCACTGTCAGTTAGAATTGGTTTTTTCCAATTCATGAATTTATGAAGTCCTCCAAACTTTGCTATAAGTTCATTACTTGGTCTTAAATAAAGATGATAAGTATTTCCTAATATTATTTGAGACCCTATAGTTTCCAACTCTTCTGGAGTCATTGTTTTTACTGTTGCCTGTGTTCCAACTGGCATAAATACAGGAGTTTCAATTTCTCCATGAGGTGTTGTTATTTTCCCTGCTCTTGCTTTTCCGCATTTTTTTTGCAGTTCATAAGTTACTGGTAATTTTTTTTCCATTATTTCTCCTATCTATGTTCTATCAACTGAAATTACATCTTTCATTTTAAGCATATTATTTAACAGATATTTATACTCACTCTTATCTGCAATTTCAATTGTTATTTGATAATTCATAAGTTTCTTTCCATCTTTATTTATCTCATTAGTATTTACAGTGACCAGATTTATCTTATGATTTGCTATCATATTTAGAAGTTCAATCAAAAGATTAGGTCTGTCATATACTAAGACATTAAAAGTAAACTTATATTTATTCTCTTTCTTTTCAGCAATATTTCTATCCCAACATACAGCAATCTCTTTTGATGGATCACGAGCCACCATATTTTGGAAGTTTTTACAATCACGTCTATGTATTGCAATTCCTGTAAGTTTTGTTACATATCCTCCAATATCATCTCCTGGAAGTGGTGTACAGCATCTTGCGAATCTTACAAGAGTATTATTAACTCCATCTATAATAACACCATAGTCATTCTTTCCAGAGCTCTTTGTCTGCTCTTTCTTCTTTTCCATCAAATCTTCAAGTGTTATATTGGAATTTGCTCTTTCATTTTCAATTTTAGTTCTAAGTTTATCTATAATTACATCAATTTTGCTTCTCTTTTCTCCAACATGATAATAAAAATCATCTAAAGAAGCAATATTATTCTTTTCCATGTGCTTTTTAATAATTGGATCTTCTTCAATCTCTTTAAGAGTTATTCCCATCTTCATAACTTCTTTTTCAAGATTTTCTCTTCCAAGTTTTATAATTTCATCTTTTATTTGATCTTTCAGAAGTTTTTTAATCTTACTCTTAGCACCATGAGTTACAACTATATCAAGCCAATCTTTATTAGGTCCTTTAGAGTTTTTAGATGTTATTATCTCAACTCTGTCACCATTTTGAAGTTTATAATCCAATGTAACTATCTTTCCATTTACCTTTGCTCCTACACATTTACATCCTATCTGTGTATGAATTGCAAAAGCAAAATCAAGAGGTGTAGATCCATGAGGTAATTCTTTTATATCTCCCTTAGGTGAAAATACAAAAACTGTCTCATTCATAATATCTTTTGTTACACTGTCAATAAATTCTTGAGCTGTTTCAGCTTCATTTTGAAGTTCAAGTATATTTCTAAGCCACCCATATACCTGGTCACTTTTAGTCACTTTAGTATTTTCTTTATAACTCCAGTGAGCTGCTACCCCTTCCTCAGCTACCTTATCCATCTCTTCAGTTCTTATCTGAATCTCTATAAATTTACCTTGAGGCCCTACAATTGTAGTATGAATTGATTGATAGTTATTTGATTTAGGTACAGCTATATAGTCTTTAAAACGTCCTGGAACAGGTCTGAAGTGACTGTGAATAACTCCTAAAGTGTTATAACATTCTCCTTCAGTATCAACAATTATTCTAACTCCCATAAGGTCATAGATATCGTCAAACTCTTTTCCTTTTTCATACATCTTTTTATAAATGCTGTAGAAATGTTTAAATCTTCCCTTTACATTTCCTTTTATTCCAGTTTCATGTAAAAGTGCTACAATAGTTTTTATAAAACTCTCAATATATTCTCTTCTCTCATCTTTTTTCTCATCAATAAGAGATTTAATATACGCATATTCCTTTGGTTTAAGATATCTTAAAGCCAAATCTTCAAGTTCCCACTTTATTTTTGCAATACCAAGTCTATGAGCTAATGGAGCATATATATCCAATGTTTCTTGAGATATTGATATCTGCTTTTCAGGCTTCATATACTTCATAGTTCTCATATTATGTAGTCTATCTGCTAATTTTATTATTATAACTCTTAAGTTCTGTGCCATAGCAAGAATCATTTTTCTTATATTTTCATCCTGCTTCTTTGTTCCATTTGGAAGTGTTTTAAGCTTTGTAACACCATCTACAAGGGTTGCAACAGTTTCTCCAAAGTTATATTTGATATCTGCAAGGGTTATAAGAGTATCTTCAACTATATCGTGTAAAATCCCTGCTACAATGGTATCTGTATCCATTTTCATATCAATTAATATCTTAACAACTTCAACAGGGTGCATGATATAGTCTTCACCAGATTTTCTATACTGCCCTTCATGACATTCCTCAGCGAAATAAAAGGCAAGTTTTATTTTTTCCATGTCCACTTTCAAGTTGTTTTTTTCAATCTCTTTTACTATCTCTTCCCAATAATTCATAAAACTCCTCTTCCTGTCTTCATATTTTAAAAAACCGACTAAAATCCAAGGGCAGTCAAATCTTAGTCAGCTTTTATTCTTAATATTTCATCAATGTTAAAACTGGATAATCCTTTAATTTTTCTCTTCCTTTAAGTTCTTCCAGTTCTATTAAAAATGCAAGTCCTTCTACGATTCCACCCAATTCTTCAACCAATTTTATTGTAGCTTCCATTGTTCCACCAGTTGCTAATAAATCATCTACAATAAGTACTCTTTGCCCTGGTTTAATTGCATCTTTGTGCATGCATAATGTGTTAGAACCATATTCTAAATCATATGAGTATTCAATTACTTCTCTTGGTAATTTATGAGGTTTTCTTACTGGTACAAATCCAATTCCAAGTGCATAAGAAACTGGACATCCAAAAATAAATCCTCTAGCCTCTGGGCCAACTACCAAATCAACATTTTTATCTTTTGCAAACTTAACTATCTGTTCAGTTGCATATTTGTATGCGTCTCCATCATTCATAAGAGTTGTTATATCTCTGAATATAATTCCTTCTTTTGGAAAGTCTTTTATACTAGTTACATATTTTTTCAAATCCATAATACTTCACTCCATTCCCTTAGTTTTATATTATACTTTTAAAGTAAGTTATCTTTATCTGTTATTAATAAAAGAGTATCCTTGGCTTTTTCTTCATTACCACTTTCCATATAAATATCAGAAAGCATCATTAAAATATCTCTATCGTTTCCTTTTTCCATTATGTATTTAAGCAGTATTTTTTCAGCTTCATCATACCCTTTTAATCTTTCAGTTAATATTTTAGCATTAGCAAGAACATACTCTTTGTTGCTACCAAAAAGAAGCTCTCCTTTTTTTAGCATATTATACAAATCTCTTGTTGTATAGTACTCTTCTCCAAGAGTTAAATACTCTAAATATGTTCCTGTATCAAAAGCTTCAGGTCTTATTTTTTCAAATAACTCCAAAGCTTCTTTTTTATTATTCTCTTTAAGAGCCATTAAACCTTTTATTTTTAAATAATAATCTGCATTGGGATTATAACTTTCTTTTATTATCTCTTTAGCCTTGCTATATTCTCCTCTTTCATAGTATAAAAATGAGAGATTCTTAATCACATTATCGTCTTTTGGCGATATTGCTAAAGCCTTCAACCATAGCTCTTCAGCTTTGTTCTGGTCTGCAAATTTATAGTAAATAAATGCCATTTCCTTTAAAAGAACTGCATTATCAGGATTCAATTTGTATGAATTCTCATATTCTCTTAAAGCTCCCTCTAAATCTCCCTGTTCAGAAAGATTTACTCCTTTTAAAAGAGAGTAATCAGCTCTCTTATTTTCCTTTAATGTAGTACATCCACAACAAATTAAAATCCATCCTAAAACTATAAAAATTCCAAACCTATTCCTCAATATCTTTATCCTCCTCTTTTTCTGGAAGTATAACTCCACCAGAAATAATAAGTTTTATTGCATCATCTATTTTAATATCCAAAACCTTTACATCACTTGCTGGTATTATTATAAACATACCAGATGTTGGATTAGGTGATGTTGGAATAAAGATATTGCAAAGTTTTTCTTTAGTATCTATATATTTTGACAATAAAAAGTTATCTGTTGAAGTTAAAAATCCAATACTGTAAATTCCTCTTCTTGGATACTCAACAAGAACTGCTTTTTGAAATGATTTTTGACTTCCTGATACTGTAATATCTATAATCTGGCTTATAGTTGAATATACCTGCTTAATAAGAGGTATCCTTCTCAATAGCTGTTTAATTTTTTTCATAATCTTGGCAAAAAACACAATTTGCAATGTTAATCCAACTAAGCAGGTACCACCTATCATAGTTATCAGTGATATTGCATACACAAGTATCTGAAAATAAAAATCCATCTGTTGTTCTTCTACAAATTTTACAAGTATTCCATGGATTACAATTGTAATAAACGAATGATTTATAAGTGACATCATTATACTTACAATCCAGTTGAATATATATACAGTTATAACTATCGGAAGCAAGGCAATCAACCCTGTATAAAAATATCTCTTAAAATTTTTCATACCTACTCCTCTTCAGATTTTAACTCCTCTGTTTTATAATTTTTTTCAACTAATACTTTTGCAACTCTTTTCTTATCAACTTCTAGTACTTTCAATCTAACTTCCTCTAGAACAATCTCATCTCCAGGTTCTGCTACCCTTCTTAGCACTGTTATAATAAGTCCCCCTAAGCTTTCATAGCCTTCTGAAACTGGAAGCTTGATTTCAAGTTCTTTATCTAATGTTTCTATATCTATCATTCCATCAACTTCAAAGGTATTGTCATCTATTTTATGAATAAATTCTTCCTCTTCAGTATCAAATTCGTCCCTTATCTCACCAGTAATCTCTTCAATTAGGTCTTCAATTGTTACAAGTCCAACAATCCCACCATATTCATCAAGAACCAGTGCTATATGAACTTTCATACTTCTGAAATCCTGTAAAATTTCAGTTATGGATTTTGTCTCTGGAACGAAATATCCAGGTCTTACAAAATTTTTAATAGGAACATCAGTTTTCTTATCTTTCAACGCTCCTAATATATCTTTTACGTATAGTACTCCAACTATATTATCTATTGTTTCTTCATACACAGGCATTCTGGAAAATCCATTTTCCATTAATTCATCCCATACGTCGTCAATTGTTCTATTTCCTTCAAAGGCCAACATTGAAGTTCTAGGAGTCATTACCTCCTTAGCTGTTGTTTCACCAAAGGCCACTATAGAATGAATCATCTCTTTTTCTTCCTCTTCTATAACTCCTTCAGCTTCCCCAACATTGACAAATGATATTATATCATCTTCTGTTATCATTAAAGCCTCGTTGTCCTTCAAATCTATCCCTAAGATTCTACCTATAAATCTTGAAATAAACATAAGTATTATTATTAGAGGTTTCAATACTACTGTCAGATAATAAATAACTGTAATAACTATCTCAGCAACTTTTATAGTTTGATTTTTCGCAATTATCTTTGGAGTAATCTCTCCAAATATAAGAATAATTACTGTCATTCCTGCAGTAGCAATCGCAATAGAAGAAGTAGAATTTCCTCCTATAACCTTCATTGTTACAACTGTTGCTATAGAAGAAGCAAGTATATTTACTACATTGTTTCCCACAAGAAGTCCAGTTAACATCTCATTAGGATTTTTCAACCATTTTTTTAATAATTCTGCTTTTTTGAATTCTTTTTCCTCTTCTAGCTTTTCCAAATGAATACTTCTAAATGATGTAAGAGCAGTTTCCGATGCGGAAAAAAAGCCAGAAATTAAAATTAAAATAATTAACAGTACAATATTTTGGTACGTGTCCAATTTTAATCATACACCTTCCTTATTTTTACACAAATTTATATTTAAATGTTATCATATAGCTTTTCAAAAAACAATATTGCTATTACTCAATAGCAAATAGTTTATCACCTTTTTTAACAACTTGACCATCTTCAACTAAAATCTTAACTATTTTACATGCTTTATGAGCTTTAACCTCATTTAAAAGTTTCATAGCTTCGATTATGCAAAGTGTTTCTCCTGGAGCTACTTCAGTTCCAACTCTTACAAAAGCTGGATTTCCAGGTGCTGAAGAAGTATAGAAAGTTCCTACCATAGGAGCTGTAATATATTCACAGTTTAAACTCTCCTCTTCTTGTTCTTCTGCAGCAGGTGCATCTCCCTCTACCAATACTTGAGGAATAATCTGTTGGGGTTGAATTACCTCAATATTTTTCATTGGTTTTTCTTTTTTTAGTGTAAGTTTTACACCTTCACTTTCAACTGCAATTTCATTTAGCTTATATTTATCTAAATTTTCAGCTAATTCTTTTATAGTTTTTACATCGATTTTCATCTTTACTCCTCCAAAAATTTTCTTTTAATTGCTTCCAATTATTCTAATATCTTTTACTCCATCAACTTCAGATATTTTTTCAAGCATTCCTTCTATTTTTCTAAGCATATTTTCTGTTGTTTGAATAGAAATTGTTGATTTAGCAATTCCATCTATTGCAATATTTTGAAGTATTGTAAGTATATTCATATCTTCTCCAGCAATTATATTAAGAATTTTTGCTAAAATTCCAGGTTTATCAATTAAAGACATATGGATGTTAAAAACTTTTTCCTTTCCACTTTCGAAAAATGGTTTTATATAATCTTTATATTTGTAATATGTACTTCTACTAATTCCTACCTTTTTTATTGCTTCATATTTTGAAATATTAGTGTGTTGTACCAAATCATTTACCTTGATTACACTTTGGATAGAATTTGGAAGTATTCTTTTATCAACTATATAATACTCTCTTTTTTCTTCTTTTTTCATACTATATCTCCCTTGATTATTCTATATTATTAATATTTTTAAAAGCTTTTAAAGTATTATGGAAAAGCATTGCCACTGTCATTGGTCCTACTCCACCAGGTACTGGAGTGATGAAACTACATTTTGGTGCTACATTTTCAAAATCAACATCTCCTACTATTCCATTTTCAGTTCTATTGATTCCAACATCAACTATTACAGCTCCATCTTTTACCATATCTTCAGTTAAAAGTTTTGCTTTACCTACAGCCATAACTACTACATCTGCATTTTTAGTTTTTTCTTTTAAATCTTTAGTCTTACTGTTACATACTGTTACAGTTGCGCTCCTATTGATGAAAAGCCCTGCAAGAGGTTTCCCAACTATGTTACTTCTTCCAACTATAACTGCATCTTTTCCCTTAAGATCTATATTGTATTCATCTAAAAGTCTAAGTATTCCTGCTGGTGTACATGAATGTATGCTTGCTTTATCATTTAAGAAAAGCATTCCTAGATTTTCAGGTTTAAATCCATCTACATCTTTTTCCAATGCTATTTTTGCAATTACTTTTTTTTCATTTATATGATCAGGTAATGGAAGTTGTACTAAAATTCCATTTACATTATCATCTCTGTTAAGCTTATCTATCGTATCTAAAAGCTCCTCTTCTGAAGTATTTCCAGGTAGAAAATGAGCAAAACTTTCAAAACCTATCTCTTTACAACCTTTTATTTTAGAGTTTACATAAATTTTAGAAGCTGGGTCATCTCCTACAAGCACAATAGCAAGACCTGGTTTTTTCCCTGTCTTCTCCATTAAAAGAGCTGTTTCTTCCTTTACTTCATTTCTAATTTTCTTTGCTAAATTTTTACCATCTAATATTGTCATTGTATTACCTTTCTAGTTAAATTTATCTCCAACTTTAATTACATTTCCATTCATAATATCCACACCTGTAAGAATTTTTTTATTTTCAGGTTTTACCTGAGTTAGAATTACACTTCCATCTCCAGTTTTAACTACTACTCCCTGTTTTTTTATTCTGTCTACTACTTCTCCAGGAACACCATTTTCATATACCTTATGATTTTCTTTTACTGCATATATTTTAAACAGTTTATCATTTGACATACTAAATGCTGTTGGTAATGGATCCATTCCTCTTACAAAGTTGAATATCTCTCTTTCAGTTTTATTCCAATCAATTCTGCAATCTTCCTTTGAAAAAGGTTTAACAAATGTTGCTTTACTATGATCTTGGACCTCTCTTGGAGCTTCTCCTTTTTCAATTAGCTTTACTGCTTCTAAAAGTCCTTCTGCTCCTAAAGCCTGTAATCTATCATGAAGAGATTCAAAATTATCCTCATCTGTTATTTTAGTTTTCTTAGTAAGAATTACATCTCCAGCATCAAGCTCTTCAGCTATATACATAATACTTACTCCTGTTTCCTCTTCTCCATGGATAAGTGCTGCATTTATTGGTGCTGCACCTCTATATTTTGGTAAAAGAGATGAGTGTACATTGATTACTCCATATTTAGGAATATCAATTATCTCCTTAGGTAAAATCTTACCATAAGCTACAACCACTATAAGATCAGGATTTAATTCTTTTATCAAATCCTGTGTTTCCTTACTTTTTAAAGTATTTGGCTGATAAATTGGAATATTATTTCCCAATGCATACTCCTTTACTGGAGTATATTTAATCTTCTTCCCTCTCATATTTGGTTTGTCAATTTTTGTAAATGCCCCAATTATTCCATATTCTTTATTTAATACATCAAAACATGGTACTGCAAATTCAGGAGTTCCCATAAAAAGTATTCTCATTCCTGTTTTTCCTCCATTTCTTTATCTTTGTTATCACTTATTTTTTCAACTATCTCTATAAAAGATTTTATATCATTGAATTCCTTATAAACTGAAACAAATCTTACATATGCAACCTGGTCAGTATGCAATAATTTTTCCATTACAATCTCTCCAAGTTCCTTAGTGCTTATCTCATTTCTAAGTGAATTCTGTATTGATTTTTCTATTTCCAATACAAAAGTTTCAAGTTCCTCTCTGCTTATATTTCTTTTAATTGTAGCAGCTGTTAACCCTCTTAAAAGTTTATTCCTGTCAAATTTTTCTCTTCTTTTATCTTTTTTAACTATGTATAAAGGAATCTCTTCCACTTTTTCATATGTTGTAAATCTTTTTTGACAATTTATGCATTCACGTCTTCTTTTAATAGAATATCCATCCATAAATGAACGGCTATCTACTACTTTTGTATCTTCAGAATTACAAAACGGGCATTTCATTATTACTCACCTATACCTCTTTAATATTACTCAGATTCTTTTTTATCGATATAATCTATTACTTCTCTTGCACTTTTGCAATTTAGAAGCCCCTGTCTAAAACTTTCCTCTCTTATAAGTCTTGAGATTCTAGCAAGGACTTTTAGATATACTTGACTATCTTTATTTGGTGAAGCAAATACAAAGAATATATTTACATCCTCTTCATCCATTGAATTAAAGTCAATTTTATCTCTGCTTATTCCAAATGCTATTGTAAGTCCTTTTGCTCCTTCTGTTTTAGCGTGGGGAATAGCTACTCCTTTTCCTATTCCTGTACTTCCTATTTTTTCTCTATCTACCAATGCCGTGTAAACAACATCATCTCCCTCTTCAATATTTGGAGATTTCTCCATCAGTTTAGAAAGTTCTATTAATACCTCTGCCTTGGTTTTCGATTTTAAATTTAGAGAAATCAAATCTTCTGACATATAGTCAGTAATTTTTACCATGTTAATCATTCCCTACCCCCATAAAATAATTTTTTAATTTTAATGATATTCCAAATTGAAAATTAAGATATTTTTCCAATAAAGATATCACTCTCACTAAATCACTTATAAAATAGTTTCCCTTTATAATCTCTCTTACTTTTCCCTCGATAATTTTAACAAGTATTTCTCTTTGTTCATTGGTGACTTTATATGTAAATTCCTCATTTTGTTGTATAAACCTGGATTCCCTAAAAGAGAAGTTATTTCCCTCTCCTTTATTAATTCTTAATCCCTCATCCTTTATTATATAATGAAGATAATAAGCTATAAGTGTATAATTATTCTTTTCATCTTTACTTGTCTTTAGATAATCTAAAGTTTTTTTTGTAATATTAAAAAGCTTTCTCTTCCTGTTATTTTCTACTAAAACTGAATTTAAAACACTCATTACATAAAGAGAAAGTCCTAAATTATCCAAATCCTGCTTTATCTCTGAATAAGAATCACAACATTGAAGATTTGATACAATATAGTTCTCTTTTTTTCTATAAAAGGTAAACTTAGATAGAGTCAGAACATCTACTGCACTTACCTCTCTTTTTTTGCTTTTCCTTATTCCTTTTATAAAAAAAACTATCTTTCCCATATTCTTGGTAAAGACAGTTACATACCTATCTGCCTCGCCATAATCCTGTTTATTAATAACTATACCCTCATCATTTATAAAATTGATCATTTCATTTTAAACTCCTCATCAGATATTGAAGGATTTATACTGTATTTTTTTATCTTAAGTGTTGCCATCTTACTATCTCCTTCATATATATCAAAAGTAAAAGGCAACAAATAATTATCTACAGTTTTTAAATTGGAAATCTCTATCTTACTACCATTATCTAAGTTAAGATATTTAAGTTTTTTCGTATAGTACTTCTGTGAAAATTCAGGATCTCTATTTTCTATATTCAAAATATAATTAATAGCACTGATAATATCATTTTCTTCAGAGTCAGTAGTCTCTTTTGTCACTTGATCAAAAAAAGGAAGGTATACTGTCTTTTCATTTCCAACGTATATATATATCTCACCTTTATTCATTTCAGGACTGATAACATCTTTTCTAAATTTATCTGGTTTAACAAATTCTAAATTATACTCGCTTTTTTTAGTTTTATTATTTACATATGTAGTCTCTTGAATCTCTACTTTTAAACTCTTTATATTTGTTAAGCTTTGTACTCCTGCAAAACTTGCACAACTACACAGGATAAAAATCATTATTCTTAAAATTCTAATCATTTTTTCTCCCCTTTTTTATCTTTCGGCATTAAAATCAGCACTTCAGTCATATTTAATATATCTACATTATTTTTAAGCCTTATACTTCTAAATACATCTCCCTGTACATCATCTATTTGTGAAATATCTCCTATATAAAGACCTTTTGAATAGATATCACTTACACCAGATGTATATACCTTTTCTCCTACCTGTAAAATATTTTGAAACGTATTTGGTTCAAAGTATAATGTTCCATCATCTTCATTACTTCCTTTAACTACTCCAAGCATATTACTCTCACTTAGTCCACTTACATTGGAATTTTCTCCTGTTATCATATCTACCACTGAATAATCTCCATAGACTTTCCCAATTTTTCCAATAAGTTTATTATCTTCTGTGAGAACTATCATATTCTTTTTCATTCCATCATTTTTTCCAAGATTTATAAAAAATCTCTCATAAAGGTTGTTCTGATTTTTAAAATTAACTTTTGCAACTTTTATGTCAAGTTGTTTTTCTTCTTTCATATCAAGTATATTTTTAAGTCGAATATTTTCATCTATCAGTTCTCTATTAACAGCTACAACTCTTTCGTATTTTATGTTGTCAGCTTTTAGAACTCTATTTTCCTCTAAAACCTCTTTATATTTTGTAACTGCATCTGTTGTTTCTTTTATATATGTCCCTACTTCATAAATCTTTTTTTGTACTGGAAAAACTATAAAACTAACCAAATCTACTCCATAGTTAACTGCACTTTGGAATAGTCCAAAAATCAGTACAACTCCAACAAGAAATATTATAATTTTTTTATTAAAAGAATCATTTGAATTATTATTTTTTCTAAGCATCATCATGCAAATTCCTTTACTAACTCAACTACTAACTTTGCTGTTCCAACTAAATCTTCTATTTTTAAAAACTCTTCTTTTGTATGAACTTTAGACATTCCAACTCCAATTGTCATTGCTTTATATCCATGTCCACTATATATATTTGAATCGCTTCCACCACCAGTTGATTTAGTTACACAATCAAATCCTGCATTATTACAAGCTTTTCTAAAACATTGAACTATCTCTTCATCTTCTTTTAGATGATATCCTGGATATTCAATGTTTATATTATACTCATAACCAGCACCAAATCTTTCAGTAGTGCTTTTAAATATCTCTTTTGTTTCAGATAATAAATTATCAAGCTTTTCCTTTGAAAAACTTCTTGCTTCATATTTCAGTGTAACTTCAGGCATAACTATATTTAAAGCCTCTCCCCCTCTAACCATACCTATATTAGAGGTAGTATCAGCATCCACTCTTCCAAGTTTTAATTTAGTAATTGCATGAGCAGCTACTGTCAATGCATTTACTCCTGTTTCAGGTGCAATTCCAGCATGAGCCGATTTGCCAATTATTTTAATTTCTCCTCTTGCATTATAAGGTGTCTGAATAATAGCAACTCCTGGCTTACCACCTGAATCTAGGATAAAAGAGTAATCAGGTTTATAACTATCTATTTCAAATTCCTTTGCTCCTTTAAGTCCTATCTCTTCTGCTATTGAACATAGAACTATAACTTCAGGATGATCTATTCCTTCTTCTTTAATTATTCTCAGTCCCTCTATAATAGCTGCAATTCCAGCTTTATCATCTCCACCTAAAATTGTAGTTCCATCACTTTTAATTATTCCATTTTCTATAATAGGTTTTATATTTTCACAAGGAAGAACAGTATCCATATGTGCACTTAACATTAGCTTTGATTTCCCTGGTGCACGAAGAATTCCAATGATATTCCCTGTTGTACCTCCTAAATTCTTGCCTGCATTGTCTTCAATAACTTCAAGTCCAAGTTCTTTTAGTTCTTTTTTTATATAATCTGCAACCTCTCTCTCTTTTAAAGATGGAGATGCAATTTTTACCATATTAATAAAATTTTCAACAATTCTTTCCTGATTAACCATGATGCCTCCTTATTTTTCCCAAGTACTATTCTTCTAACAATTATAATATATTTATAGTGGTTTTGTAAAGTACCACTAGTACAAAAAAATAGACAATTTAACAGTATAATCTCTCCTAAATAGTATTTTTCACCTAAACCCTAGGATTTTCAGCTATATTCGCCATACCAATTTATTTAACTTTATATACTAAAAAATTGAAACATTAAAATTATTTTTCTTTTTTCTCATTTTAAAAAAAATATTCCATTACTCTTTTTACAATATTACCTCACTTACTGTAAAAAAGCAATTTTTAAGGGTTTATTTCATTAATAAAAGAATAAATTTTTTATAGAAATTGATTTACCTCTTATAAAAGGTTATAATATCATTATAGGAAGATTTTACATAAAAAGGAGGGCAGTTTATGAAACTAATTGAATTTAAAGATCAATTTAAAGATCACTTTTATGACGTTGAACTATCTACAGGAAAGATTTTAAAAAAATCAGTTTTGAAGTTTCCAAATGATGAATCTGAAGGATTTATCATTATCGCTCAAGATGAAGTAGCTCATATTGTAGCTATAAATCACATTGTAAAAATCACTCCACACATCAATGGAGAGGTACCTCTTTTCAGTTTTACGTAAGATTTCACTTAGAAAGAGAGCAGTTTTGCTGCTCTCTTTTTATGCTTTAAATAGACTCTCTACATATCTTTTTAAAGGCTCAAATCTATTGTTCACTATCTCTTTATAATCATTTCTATCATAACAACTTTCAACATATTGCTCGTACTTTTTATTATGACAAAATAAAAGGTTAATTAAAATAAAAAAATCCTAAAACGATTTGTTTTAAGATTCTATGATAAATGAATATTATTTTTAAAATGGTGCGAAGAGAGAGACTTGAACTCTCACGTCTGGGACACTAGATCCTAAGTCTAGCGCGTCTGCCAATTCCGCCATCCTCGCATCTATTCTATTTTTGTTATGGTGCCGCTTATCGGAATCGAACCAATCACCTACTGATTACAAGTCAGTTGCTCTACCAGATGAGCTAAAGCGGCATCATTATATGGCGGGAGTGACGAGGATCGAACTCGCGACCTCATGCGTGACAGGCATGCGCTCTAACCAAACTGAGCTACACCCCCATATATGGTGGTCGCAATAGGACTTGAACCTATGACCCCCTGCTTGTAAGGCAGGTGCTCTCCCAACTGAGCTATGCGACCAAGTGGTACCCCGTAGGGGAATCGAACCCCTGTTTCCAGAGTGAAAATCTGATGTCCTTACCACTGAACGAACGGGGCATTTAAAACCTCTCGATGGTGCGTCATACAGGATTCGAACCTGTGGCCACCTGATTAAGAGTCAGGTGCTCTACCAACTGAGCTAATGACGCATGTCTGGAGCGGGAAACGAGGGTCGAACTCGCGACATTCAGCTTGGAAGGCTGACGCTCTACCAACTGAGCTATTCCCGCGGACATCAATAATAATATCATGATTTATATTTTTTGTCAAACATTTTTTTATTTTTTTTAAAGATTATTTTTCATTGAAAATCACATTGCTACGAGCTTTTGATTTACTTAGCTTTTACCTTAAATTTACTTCCTAACAATTCTTTTAATACAAATGCAAATCTTAATTTTTTACTCATATAAAAAGGAATTATAAATTGTTTTTTTTCTTTTGTTATAATATTCATAACTGCTTCAAGACGCTTTCCAACTTTTCTTTCTTCTAAGGTACAACTTTCAATTTCATCAAGTTTTATAACTGTTTTATTAAAATTCAATAGTTTCTCCTCTGTGTCAACAGATAATTTATAGCCAAAAACTACCTTCATCTGTTTAAATGCTAAGAATAATAATACTAGAGCAAAAATACCCCTTACAGCTACATTCCCTACTTTTAAATAAGCAAGATAACCTTGATAAATAGCAATAATAGTCAAAGCTATTCCTACTCCCATTACTGATACCATTTTCTTAATCTCTATGGAAAACTTTTCATTTTTTTTCAAAACAAACTCTGTTTCAGATAATTTTTTTATAAAATCTTCAAAAAATATCATATGCATCTCCTATTAAAAATCAGGAGGGATTGCTCCCTCCCCTAATATTAATTATTTTACTAAGTGTGTTATCTTTGGATCTTTGTAATCTAAATTATGAATAGAATTAATATATCTTACTGTTTTAGTTCTTCCTCTTACTACTAGAGTCTGAGTTCTTGCAATGTTTCCTTTTCTTTTTATTCCTTCAAGAACATCTCCATTTGTAATTCCAGTTGCTGAAAATATTACTTCATCATCTTTTACAAGATCATCCATTTTTAATACTTCTCCAACTTTTAATCCCATTTTTTCACATCTGCTCTTTTCATAGTTAGAGATTTTGTCATTTTCTAATGTTACACCTTTAACTTCATTTCTAAGTTTTAATCTAGCTTGCATATCCCCACCTAGAGCTCTTATTACAGCTGCTGAGATAACTCCTTCTGGTGCTCCTCCTATTCCATATAACATATCTACGTCTGAGTCAACAAGACATGTTAAAATTGATCCTGCAACGTCTCCATCAGGAAGTGCATAAACTTTTATTCCTAATTTTTGTAAATCTTTTATGATTTGAGTATGTCTTGGTTTATCAAGTATTACTATCATTAACTCATTTAATTTTTTATTTAAAGCTTTTGCAACATTGTTGATATTTTCCATTAAAGGTTTATTTAAATCAATTACCCCTTTTGCTTCTGGGCCAACTATAAGCTTTTCCATGTACATATCTGGAGCTTTTAAAAAACTTCCTTTATCTGCAACAGCAAGTACTGTAATAGCATTTGCTTGTCCTTGTGCTGTCATTCTAGTTCCTTCTACTGGATCCACTGCAATATCAACTGGTGAACACTCATCAGGAGTCTCTCCAACTTCTATTTCTGGATTTTCTTGATTAGCTCTTCCAACTTTTTCACCAATGTATAACATAGGAGCTTCATCAATTTCTCCCTCTCCTATAACAATCTCACCATCAATAGAGATTCTATTTAACATAGTTCTCATTGCGTCTACAGCTGCCTGGTCAGCTGCCTCTTTGTCTCCTCTACCTACCCATTTGTGAGCTGCTAAAGCTGCTGCTTCTGTTACCCTAGCAAATTCAAGTGCTAATTCTCTTTTCATAATTCCTCCTATTTTTTATTAATAAATCTGTAAATCTCTTCCTGTTCTTTTATCATTAGAAGTCTGTCTCTGGCTATTTTTTCTTTTTGAAAATCATCACCCATTAGTCCTATCTTGCTGTTGTAATCATTTATCTCTTCCTTCAATGCTGTAATTCGTTCTTTAAGTTGCTTCTCTTCATTTTTCAATTTTCCCAACTTAACATAGCTTCTACATATATATGGTCCAAAGAAAGCCACCCATGCCACCAACAATCCAGTCCAAAAAATACTCCTGATTATTTTCATCTAATAACTATTCCTCCGCCTGTTCAGCTTTTTTTGTTTCTTTTTTCAAGTTTTGTAATTTCTTAAAAATCATTCTTTTAGCAATTGGTGACACTTTATCAACAAATAAAACACCATCTAAATGGTCATATTCATGTTGCATAATTATTGCTAAAAAATCATCTAAAATTTCTTCTACTTTTTCACCATCAACATTTGTATATTCAATCTTAATTTTAGATGGTCTTCTAACCTTTTTATAAATACCTGGAACACTTAAGCAACCTTCTTCACATTCAGCAAGTTCATCAGTAAGTGGAGTAATCACTGGGTTTATTATTTTTCTTACATTCCCATCCCCTTTATCACAAACAAACATTCTTTTGCTTACACCTATCTGTGGAGCTGCAAGTCCAACTCCCTTTGTAGCATACATTGTTCCTACCATGTTTTCAAGTATTTCTTTGATTTCCTCATCTATTTTTTCTACATTTTGAGCCTCATCTCTCAAAACTGTACTTCCGTATTTTTTAATTTCGTATATCATTTATTCACCTCTATATTTTTTTGCTATATTAAATTTATCGGGTCGATATCTACAACTACCCTTATCTTAGTTTCTCTCTCATATTTTCTAAGTTTGTTTTTTAATATTTTTTTAAAGTTATTTATATCTTTTTTCTTTCCTTTTACAAATATATTATATCTAAATCTATCTTTTACTTTATATACAAGGCTCTTCATAGGCCCATACATTTCAACTTTATCATATTTAATATCATTAAAAAAATCCACAGCAAATTTCTCTAAATACTTTTCATACTTAGAAGAAAGACCTATATTTATAACCTTTCCAAATGGTGGATACTCCAAAAGATCCCTATTTTCAATTTCATATTTATAAAACTCTTCATAATTATTTGCTGCTATTTTTTGAAAAATCACACTTTCAGGTTGATAGGTTTGAATCAAAACTTTCCCCTGTTTTTCTTCACGTCCTGCACGGCCTGCCACCTGTAGCATAAGTTGAAAGGTCTTTTCTCCAGCTCTAAAATCTGGAAAATTTAATATTGTATCTGCATTTATTACTCCAACTAAAGTTACATCTGGAAAATGGAGTCCCTTTGATATAAGCTGTGTCCCTATCATTATATCATATTTTTTATTCAAAAAGTCATAATATACTTTGTTAAAAAAATCTCTATCTTTTGAAACTTCTGAATCCACTCTGATAATATTTACGTCAAAATATTTTTTTATCTCCTCTTCGACTCTTTCCACACCTTTACCGCTGTGGACCAAGTTTTTACTTCCACATTTACTGCAGTGCCCAGTATATTTGATTACTTTTCCACAATAATTACACTTTAATACCCCTTGGCTTGCATAATAACTATACTTTATCGAGCAATGTGGACACTCTTCAACATGCCCACAATCAGCACATTGAATATAGGTAGAATATCCCTTCCTATTTAAAAGAAGTAGTATCTGCTCTTTTCGAAGAAGTGCAGCTCTTATTTCATCTAAAAGTTTTTTACTGAAATAAAGATCCTCTTCCTCTTTCATATCTATTAGCTCAATACTTGGCATTTTAGCATCATTATATCTGTTTTTTAACTCAACTAATTTAAGCATATCATTCTGTGCATAAAAATATGTCTCAATAGATGGGGTAGCAGACCCTAGTATCACTTTTGCATTTTCATATAGTCCTCTCATTATAGCTACCTGTTTAGCATTATATCTGGGGTTACTATCCTGTTTGTAAGTATTTTCATGCTCTTCATCCAGAATTATATACCCTAAGTCCTTTACAGGGGCAAATATAGCAGATCTTACTCCTAAAACAATCTTTTTATTTCCATTATATATACTATACCATTCCTCAGCTCTTTCTTTCTGAGTCAATTTACTGTGAAGTATTGCTATATTCTCCTTAAATTCGCCTTTAAACCTTCCTATCATCTGAGGAGTCAGAGATATCTCAGGAACCAAAAAAATACTTCCTTTTCCCTTTTGAAAAGCATCTTTAATTATGCTTATATATACCTCAGTTTTCCCAGAACCTGTTACTCCCTTTATCAAATAAAAGCCATGACTACCATTTAAAATATCATCTTTTGCTTTTTCCTGCTCTTCATTTAACTTGGTATTCCGCTCTCTTATATTCTCGTCTGTTTCATCAACTTGAATTTCATTTCTTTTAACAAGCTCTTTTCCATAAGTTACATAGCCATTTTTTACTATATATTTTATATCCTCTTCATTAAATTTTTCATTTAATGTTTTTTCTCCAATTTTTAATCTTTCATTAAAATAATTAACTATTTTTTTATATTTATCTGGATAACTATCTAGTTCTCTGTTTAAAAAAATATTACTTCTATCTTTAAATAAAGTTCCATTGGAAATCATCTCATTTATAATTTCTTTTCCAAAATTTTTATTTAATGTTCCCTTGGTTACTTTTAATCTGGAATATAAAAAATCCTGTAATTCCATGTTCATTTCCCTATCTTCAAAAACTTTGTCAAATGAACACAGAGTATAAAAATTATCATACTTAATAGAAAGTCCACTAGGTATTGCAGCAGTAATGACCTGATCATAACTACTCATATAATACTTTTTTATCCATATAAGAAGTTTGATATATTCTTGTGATAATTTTAACGAGTTTTCCATTCTCTTCTCTATTGGAAGAACTTTAAATTCTTTTGGATCATCACTATCTCTAACAATTATAATTCCAGATCTTCTACGATTTCTAAAAGAAACCAGAACTCTCTCTCCTATTTCAAACTCATCATTTTTATCACAATAGGTATATAAGCCTTTAGTATTATCCACATAAATTTTGTAATACCTCATTACCCTCTCCTATTTTAATATAATTTTTATCTCTTTAACATTCTCAAGAGATGTTCCAGCAGCTGGAATCTGTTTGTCAACTAATCCAACTCCTTCTACACTAATCTCTATATCTGTATTTTTAAATATATAAACTACATCCTTAGGGCTAAAACCTGTTAAATCTGGCATAACCACATCAACAAATTCATTATTTCCCTGACTTTCTCCATTCTTAACCTCTGTTACTGCAGAAATACTTGAAACGTTCTGAGATAATATATTTTTCGTTTTTGTAATTCTTCTTACAATATCAGCAAATACAGGTGCTGCAGTAGCTCCACCATATTTTTCATATATGGTTTCCCCTTTAGGTTTTAAAAACATAACAAGAACTACATATTTGGGTTTATCAGCTGGAAAAAAACCTATAAATGAAGCAAGATAGTTATTTTTTAAATATCCACCTTTTGTACTTAATTGTGCTGTTCCAGTCTTTCCACCTATTCTATACCCCTCTACCTGTCCACGTCTTGCTGTTCCATCTGCAACAACATCTTCAAGAATCTCTCTCAACTGTTCAGAAGTTTTTTCACTTATAACTCTTCTAACTGGAGTAGGAATATTTCTTCTGATAATTACACCTGAATCATCAGTTATCTTCTCTACAATATAAGGTTTATATAATACTCCACCATTAATTACTGCTGAAAATGCAGTAGCCAACTGTATAGGTGTTACAACAATTCCCTGACCAAATGACATCGTACTCTTTTTAAGCCCATGCCATTTTTTATATGATACAGTAAAAGGTTTTATTTCTCCAGGGAAGTCAACTCCTGTTCTATCATAAAATCCAAACTCTCTCAAGTTATCTTCAAACTCTTTATCAGTGAATTTATCACCAATCAAAACCATACCAACGTTACTTGATTTTTTTAATACCTCTTCAGTATTTATAACGCCTCTGGTGCTTCTGCTACTCTCTCTAATTGTATGCCCATACTTTGTGATTCTTCCCTCTCCAACATCAAAAGTTGTATTTCTATTAATGAGCCCTCTATCCATAGCACCAGCTACAACTATTGGTTTAAATGTAGAACCAGGCTCAAATTGGTTCTGGAAAACTGGGTTTCTTAAAGCTCTTTTCTTATTAGTAGTAAAAGAAGCAACTCCAAGAATTTTTCCATTATTTGGATCCATCACTATTCCATAAGCTTCATCAGACATTGATGAGATAAATTTTTTCTTTAACTCCTCACTTAAAATAAACTGTATCTCATTATCTATAGTTATATAGACATTGTGTCCATTCAAATCTGTTCTTACAAAATCCCTGGAAGTTGGAATTTTGATACTTCTATTTCTTGTATAAAAATTCTGTCTTTCTAATACCTTTTCCTTTAGATAACTTTCATACTGCTTTTCAATTCCAAAAAGTCCAATTTTATCAGCTTTTGATGCACTGTTATATCCAATAAATCCTACTAAATCGTTATAAATATCATTTTTATAATAAGTTCTTTCAATATTTCTATCAAACTGAATTTCATTTCTTATAAGTTTATACTTACTTATTATCTCTTCTAATTCTCCCTTTTCCTTTTCACTTATGTCCTTAGCCACAACTTTATATTTTCTGTTATTCTCATACCCCTGCTTTATTTCAGCCATAAGTTTATTTTTATCTTTTGTTATAAAATTTTTATTCAAAATTTCTTTTAATCCATCTATAACTTCAGGTCTATCATATATTGCGCTGGGATTAACTCCAACAGTATAAATATTTTTGTTAAAAGCCAGGCTTTTCCCCGTACTATCATATATAGTTCCTCTATTACCTGAAAGAATATCAGTCTTCTTAATCTGTTCTAAAACTCTTATCTTATAATTTTCAGAATCCACTATTTGAATTTGAATCAATCTTACAACAACTAATAAAAAAATAAAAAGCAGGACATTTGTTCCATATAATGTTCTTCTATTAAATTCAGTTGTCCTTCTATACTCTTCTCTTTTCCAAAAAATATACATAAAATAAAAAAAGAGTAAAACAAAAAAAGAAACTAAAACATAACGTTTATATATTAACGCTGCTACAACTCCCCCTAAATCTGAAAGAAGTATTAGCAACTTGAGAATTTTACGATATTTCACTGCATTTCCTCCAAGTAATTTTATCCTTCCATATAATTATATCAAATTTTTTTAATTCTTGTTAATTTTTTTTAACTATTTCACTTTATGTGAATAAAC
>NZ_JADRHM010000022.1 GCF_018205345.1 Fusobacterium sp. DD2 | reverse complement strand
TTATCTTCCGTTGAAATGAACTTCTTTTTCATTGTAGACATTGTCAATTAGTATTTTTACAACTGCAGGGTAGTCAATCTGCTTAGTCTGATATCCTCCAGGAGTATATAATACTGGGTCTCTGTAATAGATATTATCTCTTTGATACAAAGTAACGTGCATATCTGAATGAGGCATAAGCTCAGTATCAGGAATTGGCTTATTGAGATCCCTTGTCATATCTTTTACAATTTTCTTACCATTGATGTAACTTTTCTCCCAGTCTACTACTACAGGTTTGTCTGTATTATTTTCAATTTTTACATGTATTGCACCTCTATCCACTCTGTCTACCTCAAGTGCGATATTTTTAAGATGCTGATTGTAAGCTGATCTTGGACGAATGTCACTTGCTATACATCCACTTAATACAGAAGCTGCTAAAAGACATAATACTGCCATTTTCTTCATAATATCCTTCTCCTTATAAATCTATACTTCAATACAGTCTAGTATACGAATATATTTTTGTCAAGAAATAAATTTGCTATATATCTAAAATGCACTGAAATAGTATACTTTAAATTCTATTATACAATTATTGCACAATTAAAACTCTTTTATAGTGTTGACAACTATGTGAAACTGTGGTAAAATCTACTAGAAATGAATGTGGTATTTTTGTAACAAAAAATTGACAAAATATCAGTTAAAAATAATGCTTGAGAGGAGAAAAAATATGAATAAGAAATTTGTTTTATTAACAGCAGGAGTTTTATTACTAGGGATGACAGCATGTCAAGATAAAAAAGAAACAAGTGTGAACACACCAGTGACACTTGACAAACTAGAAAGAGAACTTACTAATGGAGATCCAAATGTGGCAGCTCAATTATTAGTTCGTAAAGCTGTTTTAAAAGAAATTCAAAATGCAAAACTTGATGAAAAAGAAAAATTTGAATTACAATTTGTTAAAGATGAAGCAGCTATAGCTTATTATCTTCAAAAAACAGTTGGAAACGGAATAAAAGTAACTGACGAACAGATTGAAAAAGTTTATAAAGATAATAAAGACAAATTAGGTGGAAAAGAATTAAAAGATTTACGTGATCAAATCAGATATGCTATTGTAAATCAACAACAAAATGAAAAATTAGCTGAATACTATAATAATTTAGTTAATAAGTATAAACTTAATGATGCTTTAAAAGCTGAATTTCCAGAAAATAAAGATGAATCAGCAAAAAAATAGTTAAGAGTGGGATTGAGTAGAAAATCTATATAAAATGAACATAATTTTTGACAAAGTTATTTTGAACTATCACATTTAAGAGAACAGAACAGTATAAGGCGCCTTAATAATCTATATAATATTGGGAAAGAAAAAAATGGGACTTTGTGTTTTGTTAAGGTTATTTATACCAAAGTATAGTTGAGTTGTTAAGGAAATATAAAAGAGTGTCTACCAACTATATAATTTAACACTTGTTGAGGTATAGTTGATATATCTATGGAAGAAAAAAGTTATTATTTAAGTTTAACTTTTTTAGTTATATATAAAAAATATAGGAAGCGATATCATCTTTATATTTCTAAGAGTATTTATTACTAGGTATGCAAAATATAAAAATCACTCAAAATCTCTTAGATAGGTCAGCAGAATAGATAGTGTTAGTGGGGGACTAGCACTATTTATATTTTTAGAAAAAAATTTATAAAACAAAAAATGGAGAATTTTTTTAACAAAGAGTTAAAACATTTGGAGCGATTGTAGTATTTGTGTGTGAAGTATTAATGGAAAATTTGCAGGAGAATATTATGATTAGGAAGAATGATAGTAATTATTTAGCAAGAGTAGAAAAATGGATTAAGAGCAGTATGAAGAAAAAGATAACTATAACCAGTGGTACTATAGTTGCTTTTATGATTACTGGTGCTTTTTTTATGATGCCGGAAGTAGTAAATGCAAAATGGGTAATTATTGGTCCTAATGGAGTGGCTGATGAAAATGTAAAAGTAGATGGATCGATTGCTTTGAATCCTGGATCTACAGGTGAACCGAATGGGCTTGGGAAAAAAACTGATCAGTGGGGTCAGTCATGGGCTAGAAATCAGGTACTTATTGGATCAAATGCAAGGGGAGAAGGAAATGGAACCGAGGCAATTGCTATTGGGAATCTTGCTCATGCAAGAGCAGACCAGTCAGTTGTAGTAGGTGCTCAGTCATGGGCAGATTCACAATCAGTAGCTGTTGGGGCCAATGTTTATGCACTGAATTCATCTTCAATTGTGATAGGTTCAGATGACAATGCCAGTTATAAACAATGGATTACTAAACATGACTATGATAATTATTTTGGAGAAATATATAAACAAATCGACCCAAATGGAGCACATTATGGTTTCGTGACAAATAGTCTAGAAGATCAAAGTAAAGCAGGACAGAGAATTTATTCGCCAACAGTTTCTTCTGGTAAAGGGGCAATTGCACTGGGAAGTAGATCAGTAGCTTTTAGAGATGGTGCAACATCAATGGGTACATTGGCATTTGCCCTAGGAAAAGGATCAACATCTTTAGGTACTTTAAGTAGGGCTGAAGGAGAGGGGTCTATTGCACTTGGTAATAAGACAAATATTTTTGCTTCAAATTCAGTAGGAACAGGAAATGAGGTTCAGGTATTGAATGAAGGTGGTATGGGTTATGGTTATAAAGCATACTCAGGGGGAAAAGGATCAATTGCAATAGGACGTAATGTTTTTGCAAATACTAAGATGATTACAAAAGATACCAGTAAAGAAGAAGGAGTTAAATTAGAAACAACACACAATACTGAAGGAATGGCTGATTGGATTAAAACATCTACAGAGGCTGAAAATGAAAGAATAAATGAGAATAATGCAGCCAGGTCAAGTTGGTTTGACCAAATAAAGAGTAATGCAGGAACTGCAGAGGACTATATTACAAAGAACATAAGAATAGCAGCTATAGCAGCACAGGAAAATAAGAGTATTCAACAGGTTGCAGAGGAGTTAAAAAATTCACATAAGATTAGCCAAGAAGAGTATAATCAAATTGTAGAAAATAAGGGTACAAGTACAGGATATATAGAAGAATTGGATAAGTTTGTTGAAAATGGACTAGGAGCACAACTTGGAGAGAAAAATGGAGTCTATGATATAATAAAATCTAATGATAACAATAATGCTATTGTAATTGGGACTTCATCAGTTGGACTTGGAAATAACTCAATTGCTTTAGGTAAAGGAGCTTTTTCATTAGCTGATAACTCTTTTGCAATTGGTTCTTATTCATATGCTGACAAAGAAAATGCTGTGGCACTTGGATTATCATCAAAAGCGATGTCAAAAAATGCAATGGCATTGCTGTATCAATGGATAGTGAAAAAAGTATTTCTATTGGTTCTGCTTCAGTAGTAGAGGGAGAAAACTCAGCAATATTTGGTACTAACTCATATGTACAGGGAGCAAATTCAATTGTCATAGGAACTCAGACAAACGCTTACGGAAATTCAAATTTAAGTTTTGGTAATATGGTTACAATTGAAACTAGTGAAAATAACCTATCTTTAGGAAATAACACAAAAATAGCTGCAGGAGTTAAGTCTTCAGTAGTATTAGGGAACGAAGCAAGTATTGGGGCTGAAGATTTACAGAAAAATACAAATATAGAAAATGCTACAGCAATTGGATTTGGTGCAAAAGTTGTAGAAGGAGAAGGAGAAAAAGAAACTGGTATAAACTCAATGGCACTTGGTAAGGGAGCAGTGGCTACTCTTGAAAACTCTGTTGCATTAGGAGTTGAAAGTGCAACTGATTATACTTTTGAGCAACTTCAAAGAACACCTTGGGCATCAAAAGGTGCAATATCAATACCTACATCTGGAAATACAGGGGTTATCTCTGTTGGTTCAAGAGGTAGAGAGCGTCGTATAGTAAATGTAGCATCTGGAGCACTTGATACAGATGCTGTTAACGTTGCCCAATTAAAAACATTGGAAGAACGTTTTGACACTCAAATGGACGGATTAAATGAAGGTGGAGGTATACAATATCTATCTGTTGAAAAAAGTAAAGGTGAAGCTGGAAAAGCAAAAGCAACTATAGATAAGATTACAAACTATAATAAGTATGTAAAACTTGAAAAAGAATTGATGTATATCAAAGCTAGACAGGAAATTGCAGATGAAAAATTTAATCAAAAAACAGTAGATGAACTTCAAAAGAAAGTGGATGATATTCTTAAGGGAGATACTGCAATTCCTCGTGGTGACGATAATCCATTTAAAGAGGTAATTGCTGATATAGCTACTGCAAAAACTAAAACTGGAGAAGCGAAATCTCAGGCTTTTGCTAAAATAATAAAAGATATAGGAACTATTGCAGATAAATTAGAAGCAGATGGTTACCCTCAGAAAAATATAGCAAAAGATATAGAAGCAGCTAAAAAGAATAACTATCTAAATCAGGGCGCACAAGGAATAGACAGTATTGCTCTAGGATATGCTGCTGCAACATCAGGAGCTGATGAGGGAGAAGCTGGAAAACATGCTGTTGCAATAGGATTCGGAGCTAAAGGAAATGCAGCAAGTTCAATAGCTTTAGGAGATAATGCAGCAACTGGAGCAGGTTCTTTAAACAGTATTGCAATAGGAAAAGATGCTAAGATAAATAATAATATGAACGATTCTATTGCTATAGGTAGTGGGGCAAATGTAGCTGAAAAAAATAGCATAGCTATAGGTAGTGGAGCAAAAGCAACTGAAAAAAATAGCATAGCTTTAGGTAATGGAGCAGAAACAGGAACTGTATCAAAAGTTACTTCAGTTATGATTGATAAAATTAAATATGGTGATTTTGTTGGAGATCCAACTACAAATGGAGAATCAAGAGTTTTAAGTTTAGGAAAACCTGGAGAGGAACGTACAATAACAAATGTGGCAGCTGGAAGAGTTTTAGCTGATTCTACAGATGCTATTAATGGTTCTCAACTTTATGCTACAAATAAAGTGTTAAGTAATCTTGCAAATACAAGTAAAAATGTATTGGGAGATTCTTTTGAGCTGAATGAAAATGGAGAGATTTCAGTTAAAAATGACGATATAGGTGGAACAGGTCAAACTACTATATCTGGGGCAATAAGCTCTTTAGGAAACAAGGAAATTACACTTTCAGATGGAACTAATAAAATAACTAAAGATTTGAAGAATGATCCTGAATTTGTAATAAAAGGTGACAGTGATATAAATGTTGTTGCTAATGGACAAATGAGCTTAAGTTTAAATAAAGGAAAAGTAGAAGCTGGTGAAACTAAGGTAGTTTCTGGAGATGCTGTATCTAAAGCAATAGCAGCTGCTAAACCTGTAGTAGAGGGAAAAGATGAAATAGTAGTTGAGAAAAGTGATTTAGATGGAGCTGACAAGTTTACAGTGTCACTGGATAAAGAAAAACTTATAAATAAACTTGGTGATAGTTATGTAACTAAAACAGACTATAAAGATGGAAATGATATCAATGCTGACAAGTGGAAAGAAAAACTTGGAGTATCAGATTTAGCACTTCACTATAAAGCTGATAAAGAATCAGACAAAACTACTACTTTAGCTAAAGGGATTACATTTAAAGGTGATGACAATATCTTGGTTACTACAGAGGATAATGGTGTAGTAAACCATACACTTAATAAAGACCTTAAAGGAATAAACAGTATTGCTGCTGGTAATGGTCAAACAATATCATTTGAAACAGATGGTATAAATGTACATGATGCAAAAATCACTAATATGGGTCATGGAATTATTGAAGCAGGATCTAAAGATGCTGTAACAGGTGGAGATATATATGAATATACAAAAGGTATGGCCAAAGCAGATAGCGTTTTATCATTAGATAAGGCAATATTTAAATATAAGGGTGATACAGGTATAAGTGGAACATATACTTTAGGTAGTTCAAATGATTTTGCATTGACTTCTGTAGAAACTGAAAGAAAAAATATTGGTAATAAAAATTTAAGAGTTGATAAAAGTGCTGATGGACTTACAATTAACTATGCAAAAGATCCGAAATTTACAAGAATTGATGCAGATGAGATATATATTGGCGATCCTGGGGCATTTAACGTAAGTATCACAAAAAATATTCCTGCTGGAGAAAAAGATGGTTATGGAAATGAAATTCCTGGAATGATATATGCAGGTGGACATAAGATAGCAAATATAGCACCAGGAGAGGTAAAAGAAGGAAGTAAGGCTGCAGTAAATGGAGATCAGCTATGGAGAGTGGATCAAAAAGCTATAGCTGCAGACACTAAAGCAGAGAATGCACAAAATCAAGCAGATGACAATAAAGCTAATATTCAAAAAAATAGAAATGAAATCATTGCTCAAGGCAATCGTATTACAACAAATGAAGGAGCTATAGCTGAAAATAAAGATAATATTCAAAAAAATCAAGGCAATATAGCAACTAATAAGGCGAATATAGCAACTAATGCAGGAAATATTAAAGCAAATAAAGATTTAATTGATAAAGGATGGACAATAAAAGTAACTGATACCTCAGGTACTAAACATGGGGTTATTCATTTGGGAAATGCTCTTGAAGTAGAAGGAGAGAAAAATGTTGTTACAACTTTAGATAGTTCTACATCTGGTAACAAGCTGCATATTTCTATGGTAGATACTCCACAATTTGGAAGTATCAAAATAAATGATAATGGAAAAATAATTGGAGTTAAAGGTGGAGAACAGGATAAAGAAGTTGTTGTATATGAACAACTGAAACCAGCATTGGATGCTTTAAATCTTAATATTACAGGAGGAACAGTAGAATCTTCAAATGGTGAATATCTTGGAAAAAATACTGTATCAGAAGCATTAACTGATTTGGATGCAAAATCACAAAGTCCAATTACATTTAGAGATGGAAATGGAAGTACTGCAAATGATACTCCAGTAAAATTAGGAGAAGATATAACATTTAAAGGCAATAATAATATTATAGTGGATCTTGATAAGAATAGCAGAACTTATACAATCAATGTATCAAGCACTCCACAATTTGGAAATATCAAGATTAATGATAATGGAAAAATAATTGGAGTAAAACCAGGAACATCTAATGGAGAGGTTCTCACATATGAACAGTATAAGGAACTAAAGCAAAATATTGCTGACGTGGGAGGTAGTACGACTTCAGCAGTAATAGCTCTTTCAACAAATTCTCCAATGGCATATACAGTAACAGACACAGATGGCAAAGAAAAAATAGTTGTTAAAACTAGTGAAGGTTTTAAATGGTTGGATGAACATGGACATCCAGATAAAGCTGTTGATGCTTCACTACTTAACACTGTTAAGATTTCAGCGTTAAATAAAAATGGTACAATTGAGTCACCGGCTAAATTAAGTAATATCAGTGAAGGAACTATAAGTCCTCAGTCAACTGATGCTATCAATGGTTCACAACTAATACCAGTCATTAATGCACTTGGTATGAAAGCTGATAATAGCACTATTGGTAAGCCTTCATATAAATTGGGAAATGGTGAAACTTATAATAGTATCCCTAAAGTGTTTGAAGAGGGGGCAAAAGGAAAATATGGAGCAACTGCATATGTAACAGCAGATGGAACACCAGTTGTTTATGCTAAAGATAAAAATACAGATAACTATCATTTCTACAAAGTTACAGATGTAGATGAAAATCTTGTTGCAACAGTTGATACTGTTGATACTGGATCTGCACCCCATAAAAACAATTACATAGACTCTGAAAATGTAAAAATCAGACTGCAAAAACCAGATAGTCGAGGAATAAGTAATGTGGTGCTTACAAATCTGGCAGATGGAATAGCAGATAATGATGCAGTAAATGTAGGACAACTGAAAAAATCAGGACTGGATATGAGTGGAGAAAAACCAGTTGTTACATATAGCGATAAAAATAAACAGCAAATTAATCTTGAAGGTGGAACAAACGGAACAAAGATAACAAATCTGGCAGATGGAGCAGATCCAAAGGATGCAGTTAACTTTGGTCAGTTAAATAAAGTTAAAAACGATATTACAACTAGAATTGATTCATCAGAAACTAATATTAAGGAAATAAAAGATAACACATGGAAATTAGCAGTTAATGAAGATCGTTCACCATCGGTAATAAAACAAGGAAAAACTGTAAGATTTACTTCAGATGATAACCTGAAAATTACTAAAGATGGTATGGAGGATTTTAATGTTAAGCTGGAATTAAAGAATAAAATCAACGTTGGAGGCATAACTGTTGATGGAAGCACAACAGGTAAATTTATAACAGGTTTAACAAATACAAATTGGGATGGACCAATTGTAAGTGGTCGTGCTGCTACTGAAGATCAATTAAAAAAAGTAGAATCAACTGTTAATGAAGACGTTAAAAAGATTAAAGAAGAAGCCACTAAGAATGAGAAAGAACTTGATTTTGCAGTTAAGTATTCGAAAAATGCAGACAGTACAATCAATAAAAATCTTGTAGAATTAGCAGGTGGCTCTGTAGATAAAACTAAGATTACTAATGTGGCATCTGGAGCCATAACAGCTACTTCAAGTGATGCAGTAAATGGTTCTCAAATGTTTGATGTTCATAGAGCTTTGATGGGAGAAAATGGAGCAGACAACCCACTTCATTTTAGTGTTACATTAAATGACAATAATAATTTCAAACATGTAGAAATTAACAACGTTAAAGATGCAATAGAAAGATTAAAAGGGGGATGGAGAGTAACTGGTGGAAAAGCTCATATGACAACAAAAGAAGTAAATGGTGAGCAAGTTCCAGAATTACATATAGACTCTATTTCAGGGGCTACTAATATTGTTCAAGGACAGACACTTGTTTTTGCAGGAGATGGAAAAAATTTAAGTACTCACTCAGGAAGTAGAAAAGTTACAGATTTAAAATATGAGGATCCTGTCACTCACGAAAAGGTTAACTTCGAAGGAAAAATAGGTGTAGTTGAACTTAAGATGAGTGATACACCAACATTTGATAATATAACAGTAGAACATCCAGATGGACAACCAACTTCAGTTGTTACTACTCAACAGATGGATGATAAAATCGCAAGTCTTGATGGTGTCGTAGTTAAATATGATGATGTTAATAAAAACAAGATAACTTTAAGAGGTAAGAATGGCAAAACAACTATAAGTAACTTGGCGGCTGGAGTTAACCCTGATGATGCAGTAAATGTAGAACAAGCAAGCAAGCTTATTGGAGATATAAAGTATGATGCTTCAAAGAAGAAATGGGTTAAAAGTGATGGTAACGATATTACTTTTGTAGCACTTACTGGTGAGAGTGTAGCAAAAAATGTGTTGGATGCAATTAATCTAAATACTAAAATTATAAATAAAGGTATTAGTTTTGCTGGAGATAAAGACAGTGGAACACAACAACTTGGAAGTACTTTAGCTGTAAAATCTGGAGATGTGGAAACAGGTTTTGTTGGTAAGAACCTGAAAACTCAGTATGTTAAATCTGGTAATGACGGAACTATTAAAGTTGGATTAAGTGACAATCCTGAATTTTCTTCACTAGTTTTAGCAAAAGATGTAAGTAATAAAGTTACATTAAAACCTGGATCTAATTCGCTTACACTGGAAGGAAATACATCTAATGATAAGGTTGTTTTAAATGGACTAAAAGCTGGGGAAACTCCAGATTCAGCAGTTACAAAGGGTGAACTTAATGCACTTGAAAACAAGATAGGAAGTCTTGATGGAAGTGTAGGAGGGAAAGTACAACAACTGGAAGATGGAATGTCTGGAACTATGGTTTATACAAATAGTGACGGAGACCATCTTGTAAAAGTAAGCAATAATTACTATAAAAAAGCAGATGTTGATACTAATACACAAGGTTTAACAGAGATAAATGGTAAATATTATGAAGATACTGCAATAGAGGATGGACATGTTAAACCAGGACATGAAGGAACTGGAAAAACATTGGATATTTTAATGGCAGGTGCTCAGAAACAGACAGATATTATCATATCAGCAGTAAAACCACAATCAACAGATGATACTAAAACTCCTATAAGTGTTGGAAATATAGCTAGTGGTTTAGGCCTAACTGATAATTATTCTATGAATAATACAAGCAGTATAAAAGATGCTCAGGTTAAGGGATTATTATCAAAAACAAAAGATACAGAACTTAATAGAGTAAGTACAGTAAGAGATTTACAGGCAATTGTTAAAGCTGGATTAAGCTTTAAAGGAAATGATACAAAAGTAATTGAAAGACCACTTGGAAGCCAACTGGGTATTGAAGGTAGAAAAGATGTACAATACATTACAGAGGGTTCTAATGCTAATAATGTAGCATATTCAGATGTAAATATGATTACTCATAGTGATGGTGAAGTTATAAGAATAGAAATGCTTAAATCACCAAAATTTGAGTCTTTAAACTTAGGTGAAATAAAACTGACACCAGGAACAGACAAATTAACATTATCTGGTGACAATGGAGATATTGTTCTTAATGGACTAAAACCTGGACAAGATAAAAGCTCAGCAGTTACAAAAGGTGAGATTGATGAATTTAAATCTCAATTAGGACTTAATGGAAAAGATGGAACATCAGGATCAACTGGAAGTACAGGACCAGCAGGAGCAGATGGACTTGATGGAAAATCTATTCTGGATAAAGTTCAAGGTATTAGAGATGGATTTGCTGGAACAATGGTCTATACAGATAAAGATGGAAATCGTCTAGTTAAGGAAGGAAATGAATATTATAAGCAGAGCGATTTCAGAGGTTATACAAAAGCAAATGATGGTAACTATTATAGCGAGTTAGATGAAAACGGAAATCCAAAATCTGATGCAACTAAGTTAGAGATAGGTAATCTTCATAAGGTGGCGAAAGACACAATAAGAATATCAGCTGTTAATACCAAAGATGGAGCTACTACAAATCCAGTTATTTTAAATAATGTAAAGAGTGCTTTAAATATAGATAGTAAGCCTAATGCAATAACAAATATCAAGGCAAATGAAGTAGTGGGATCTTTATTAACTCAGACAACAGATCTTGATATAGCAGCTACAGCAAGAGATTTACAGGCACTGGCTCAAGCTGGAATAAATATTAAAGGTAATGATACAGATAAGGTAAGCCCTATACCTTTAAGTGGAACATATAATATTGTTGGTAGCGATATTGAATATAGAACAAGTTCTGTTGGAAGTGGAAGTAGAAATGGAAATGATCATCTATATTCAGCTGAAAATCTGATTACACATACGGATGGTTCAGATACTCTTAGAATAGAAATGCTTAAATCACCAAAATTTGAAACTTTAAATCTTGAAAAAGGAGATAATGAGACTATAACATTGACTCCGAAAGCAGGAGAACTTAAACTTTCTAACACAAGCACTCCTGGTGACTCTAACATGGTACTTTCTGGATTAAAAGGTGGAGAAGGAAAAGACACAGCAGTAACCAAAGGACAACTGGATAAACTTAAAGAGGATATCGGTCTAACTAGTGATGGAACTTCTGGAGATAAGGGTGCATCTGGAAAAGATGGATTGAATGGAAAAACAATCAATGAAAAAATCCAAGGTTTAAGAGATGGACTTGCAGGAACAGTTGTTTATACAGATAAAGATGGAAATCGTCTTGTAAGAGATATAGACAACAACTTCTATAAACGTGAAGATGTGGAGGCTACAGATTCAGAGGGAAAAACAAAATATAAGAAAGCAAATAATGGTAGATACTATATGGCAGATTCAGTAAATGAAAAAGGAGAATTAACAGGAACTCCAACACTTGCAAATTTAAAACCTGTTAATCCAGTAAAACTTTCTACAGTAGATAAAGATGGAAGTACAACTAAAGCAATAGCATTGAGTAATGTTAAAAGTGGATTAGGATTTACAGAGCCTGTTACTGAAGACAAGGCATTAGAAGGAATGGATACTTTAAAAACTAAATCAGGAGCAGACTTAAATAATGTTGCAACAGTTATGGATTTACAGGCACTTGCTAAAGCAGGTATGGTATTTAAAGGAAATCAAGGAACACCTAAAGGAATTCATAAGGGATTGGGAGAAACATTAACAATTCAAGGAAAACCTGCAGAACCATACGATGTTAAAAATTTCTCTCCAGAAAATATATTAACTCGTGAGACTACTGAAGGTACTATCATGATAGAGATGTTAAAATCTCCAAGTTTCAGAGATATTGTTATCAATGGAAAAGATGGTAAATCAGCTATCATAACTGTTGATAAAGATGGACACCTTGTAGTTAAAGATGGAGTAAATGGAAGAGATGGACTTAAAGGAATTGATGGAACATCAGGAAAAGACGGAAGAGATGGACTGACTAAGATTATAACTGAAAGAGATATGAATTCTGGAACATCAGGAACAATGGTTTATACAGATAAAGATGGAAACCGTCTTGTAGAAGTAGATGGAAAATACTATGCTAAAGAAACAATTGATGAAAAAACAAAAGATTTAGTTAAGGTAGATGGTAAATATTACAATAAAACTTCTATTAACCCTGAAACAGGTGAGGTAAACTCAGGACAGAACCCAGTAAATATAATAGAGGGATTAAGTGGAACAGAAAGAGAAAATGTTGTAATATCAACAGTAAATCCAGATGGTAAGACAACAACTCCTACAACAATAGGAAATGTTAAAGGTTTACTTGATAGTGGACTTGCAGATAATATCACAAATAACAATATAGAAAACTATAAAACTCAGTTAAATGAGAAGAAGGATGCAGAAGAAAAAGCACAGAAAGCATTAGACGATGCAAAAGCTACACCAAATGAAGAAGATATACAGCAATTAGAAGAAAATTTAAAAAATGCTAAAGAAGCAGTAGCTGCGGCAGAGAAAACATTAAATGATGAAAAAAATAGTATATATAATGCATTAGCTACTAAGTCTGAAGGAATAAAAGCAGCAAAAGTTGTGACAGAAAAACTTCTTGGAAATGAGTTAAATGCAGACACAGCAGCAACAGTAGGTGATTTGAGAACAATAGCTGTAGCAGGACTTGATTTTGTAGGAAATGATGGGGAGGTAATCCATAGAAATCTTGGAACTCAATTGAATATAGAAGGAATATCTACAGTTAAATACGATAACAGCAATAAAGCTAAGTATTCAGCAGAGAATTTGATTACACATGCAGATGGTGAAGTATTGAGAATAGAAATGCTTAAGTCACCATTGTTCAAAGATTTAGTAATCAATGGAGCAAATGGTAAAGATGGTAAGACATCAATCATCACTGTAGATAAAGATGGAAATCTAGTAATTAAAAATGGAACAACTGGAAGAAATGGAGTTGACGGACTGGATGGAGCAACTGGAGCAAACGGAAGAGATGGAGATAATGGATTTACTAAGATAGTGACAGAAAAAGATCTTGCATCTACATTGAGAACAGGTGATCTTCCAGTAGTTTATACAGATGAAGATGGAAATCGTGTAGCAAAAGCGACAGATAGTAAGTTCTATGCTGTATCAGACGTGGATGAAAACGGAAAACCTAAATCAGGTAAGTCGCCAATAGATAATGATAAGGTTAAAATCTCAACATTAAATCCAGACGGTGAGACAACAACACCTACAGCAATAGGAAATGTAAAAGGATTACTTGATAGTGATTTAGAAGATAATATTACTAATACTTCTATTAAGGAAGCTGAAGAAACAATAGCTACAGAAGAAGCAAAAGGTACTGGAAAAGATGAAACAGTAATAGCAAATGCAAAAGATACAATAGCAAATGCTAAGAAAACTGTACATGAAAATCTTGGAACTGCAGAAGGTGGAGTAGATGCAACTCAGGCAGTAACAGGAAAACTTGTTAAAAATGAGTACAATACAGACACAGCGGCAACAATTGGAGACTTAAGAACATTAGCTGTAGCAGGCCTTGATTTTGCAGGAAATGATGGAGAAGTAATTCATAGAAATCTTGGAACTAAGTTAAATATTGAAGGTAAGGCAGATGCTAAATACATCTCGAAAGATGCAGCAAATGAATGGAATGCAAAAGAGGAAAATTCTTCAAATCAAATTAAAGAAACAGAATCTCAATATTCAGCAGATAATCTGATTACTCATAAAGATGGAGAAGTACTGAGAATAGAAATGCTTAAGAAACCTAATTTCGAAGGACTTGTTGTTAACAATGGTAAGGATGGAACAGATGGAATAGATGGAAAATCAGCAGTAATTACAGTTGATGATAACGGAAACATAATAGTTAGAAACGGAATAGATGGAACAAATGGAGTAGACGGAAAAGACGGATTCAGTAAGATAGTAACAGAACAAGATCTGAAAGATGGAACATCAGGAATAATGGTATATACAGATAAAGATGGAAATGAGCTTGTAAAAGGAACAGACAATAAATACTATGTTAAAGATTCAAGTGGAAAACCAACAGGAAGTGCATTGGATCCAAAAGATATCCAAATTTCAGCAGTAAATCCAGATGGTGCAAATCCTATAGTGATAGGAAATGTAGCAAGCTTATTGAAACCTACAAGTCCGACAAGCGATCCGGTTAAGGACGCACAAGCGGTAGTTGAAACTCTAACAGGTTCTACAGATGGATTAAATAATGCGGCAACAGTGGGAGATCTGAAGACAATAGCACTTGCAGGACTTGACTTTGCAGGAAATGATGGAGCTGTAATCCATAGAAATCTTGGAACTAAACTGAACATTGAAGGTAAGGCAGATGCTAAATACATCTCGAAAGATGCAGCAAATGAATGGAATGCAAAACCAGAAAATTCTTCAAATCAAATTAAAGAAACAGCATCTCAATATTCAGCAGATAACCTGATTACTCATAATGATGGAGAAGTACTGAGAATAGAAATGCTTAAGAAACCTAAGTTTGAAGGTCTTGTTATGAGCAATGGTAAGGATGGAACAGATGGAAAATCAGCAGTAATTACAGTTGATGATAACGGAAATCTGATAGCTAAAAATGGAATAGATGGAACAAACGGAGTAGACGGAAAAGACGGATTCACTAAGATTATAACTGAAAAAGATCTTCAAGGTGGAACATCAGGATCAAATGGAGCAGACGGACTTGATGGAAAATCAATAGTAGATAAAGTTAACAGCTTAAGAGATGGTCTTTCAGGACCTATGGTTTATACAGATGCTGCTGGAAACCGTATAGTAAAAGGAAATGATGGACATTTCTATGCTAAAGGAGATATAGATAGTGATGGAAATCCAACAGGAACTGCTCTAAATGAAAAAGATATCCATATCTCAGCAGTAAATCCAGACGGTTCAACTCAAGTAGCTACAACATTAGGAAATACTAAGGGTATTATAAGAGAAGCTATGAAATCATTTGATAAAAATGATACAGATGTAATAGCTGCACAAAATGCTGTAACTGATGCAGAAAATGCCTTAAGTACAGCACAAGGTGCTTTAAATATAGCAAAAGCTAAATTTACAGTGGATCCATCTAAAGAAAATAGAGATAATTATTTTGTAGCGATGGATGATGTATCAATAGCAACAAAGACAGTTAAAGAAAAACAAGGTCTATTAGCGGAAGCAAAAGCAAGACAAAAAGCACCAATTGAAACAGCTGAGCAGAAGGTAACAGAAAAAACAGGAAGATTGGCAACAGCAGAAACAATGTTAAAATTAGCTAAGAGTGAATTTGCAAAAGCAGAGAAAAACTTTAAAGACAATCCTGACAATGAAAGTATGAAAGAAGCAGCAAAAATTGCAGCTAGTAACCTGACAAATGCTGAAATATCTAGACAACAAGCATTAGCTGAATTAAATGTTGCTAAAGCTGACTTAGATAAGGCAAAAGAAGATGCAATTGCTAGTGAAAAAGTTCTACTTGCTCAAAATGCAGTAAAAGATAAACTTCTGAAAGCTGAAGGTAAGGATATAAATACTGTAACAACAGTTGGAGACTTACAGGCAGTAGCAGTAGCAGGACTTGACTTTGAAGGAAATGATGGAGAAGTAATCCATAAGAACCTTGGAGAAAAACTAAATATCGAAGGTAAGGAAAAGGCAGTTTACGATCCAGATACTTACTCTAGTGATAACCTTGCTACTTTTGTTGATAGTGGAGTACTAAGAGTTGCAATGCTTAAGAATCCAAAATTTGATACAGTAACATTGACTGATGGAACAAATGATGTAACTCTTGGAGTTAACGGAAAAGATGGTATAGGTATTAAGGGTGAAGATGGAAAAGTAGACAAGTTTGTAACTGAGACAAAACTTGATGACAAACTTCAAGGAAAAGGATTCGCTGTTGATGTAAAAGATAAAGATGGACATGTTAAGAAGTTACATGTAAAACTTGGAGATACTCTGAAATTTGAAAGTAGTGAAAATAACATAGTTCTTGACGGTAAACCAGTAACTCCAACATCAGGAGGTTCAACAACAGGTGGAACATCAGGAACTTCTGGAACATCAGAACATACAGTTGATATCAATTTAGCTAAAGACTTGAAAGTGGACAATATAAAAGTTGCAAACAAGGTTGAAGCTAAAGAGGTAGAAGCTGACAAGGTAACAACAAAAGAGATTGTAACTGAAAAACTTACAACAGATAAATTTGAAACAAATGAACTTAAAGTTGGAACTGTTGTTATTAAAAATGGTGAAATCACAGGAGTTAAGACAGCAGAACTGGATGAAAGTGGACACGTAGCAAAAGAAGACGAAGGAAAACTTGTAAATGGTGGAACATTGAACAAGACAATTGACAACTTGAGAGCTGAAAATGCACAATTCAGAGAAGGAGTGCAAGGAGCTATCCAACAAAACAGTCAAAGAATCTCAAAACTTGAAACTAAAGTTAATAAAGGACTTGCAAATGCAGCAGCTATGGCAGGTATAAACTTCATGGAAATTGGAGTAAATCAGGCTACAGTTGGAGCAGCAGTTGGAGGATATGAAGGTACTCAGGCAGTGGCAGTTGGAGGATATGAAGGTACTCAGGCAGTGGCAGTTGGAGTTCAGGCAGCACCTACACAGGACTTACGTATCAATGCTAAAGTATCACTTACTCCAGGATCACATAGTTCTTCTATGTACTCAGTTGGAGCATCATGGAGATTTGATCTTAAATAGAGTTAGACTCTATTAAGAATTCACATACCAAAAGGGATGTCGGTATTTTATGCCGGCATCTTTTTTTCCTTATTATACAAAAAAATAAAAAGCTGACAGGATTTATTCCTATCAGCTTTATTTTTATTTATTCTTATATTATTCCTGAATTATATATAGTCCAGATTTTTCTACCAATTTATATAGGTCAGTATCCAGAACATTTTTATTCATAGAATCCTTTACAATATGACTTTCCAATCCTCTATCAATTGGTAAAGTGTAGATTTTTACGTTGTCTATAGGTTCTATCGCTCCAATATTTAAGTATTCAGGATAACTTCTATTTTCAAGATATTTCTCTGTAAGTGGACTATTACTGAATATTACATAAACATTTTTTACTTTTGTACTTACAGCTGCAATATTATTTTTAAATAATTTAGCATCTGGAAGTAATAAAAATAGTTCATTTACTTTTCCTTTTTTAGCATTAGGCATAGCCTGTAAAAAAGCATCTGCTGAGAAAATATCAGCAGCAATAACAGCGATACTTTTATTTTGTTTATTAAGATCTGAAATAGATTTCTGTATCTCCACTTCATTAGTTTTTTGATATTTTTCAACACTTTGTCCATAAGCAAAAACAGTGCTGAAAATAAAAAAAGATACAAGCAATAATTTTTTAAACATAGCAACTCCTTTTGATATATTTATATAGTTTGATACAAAACATTTATAGTTTATCTTAATATAAAAAAATAGAGGTGTCAAAGGTCATTTTTTGCGTTTTCTACTTGAATCATAGCCAATTTCTTCACGATATTTTGCAACTGTTCTTCTAGCTATTGTAAAACCTGCTTTTTCAAGAAGCTGTGCAATCTGAGTATCTGAAAATGGATATTTTCTATTTTCATTTTCTATTATCTCCTCTATCTTATCTTTTATTCTGTTTACATTGGCATCAAGTATAAATAGAGATTTCATAGATATTATTCCCTGAGGAGTATCCAGATACTTATCATTTACAGCTCTGGAAATAGTTGATTCATGGAGCTCAAGATCATGAGCTACCTCTTTCATTGTAAGAGTTTTTAAAAACTTTTTACCTTTAAAAAAGAAATCTTCCTGCTTTAAAATCAGATTTTCAAGAAGTCTATTAAGTGTATCACGTCGTCTTTCTATACTTTTACTTATATATGAAATACGCTCTAAATATCTTTTTCCCTGAGGAGTATCAGCTTTATATGAGGTATTTACATATACCTTTGGCATGAGGTCCTCATTTATACTAAACTGGAGTTTTCCATTTTCAGTATATATAGTTGCGTCTGGTATGACAAAATTTGAATTTGAACCTGTATAGTAACCTCTGGCAGGTATTGGATTGAGTTTCTGGATATCGTAGAGATATGATTTGACTTTTTCTCCAGCTATCCCAAGTTCCTCTCCTATAGAATCAAATTTTTGAAGTGCTAAATCCTCAAGATAATAATCAATTATTTTATAAATTGTACTATCCTCATAGTTCTTATCTCTTAGCTGTATCTTAAGACAATCTTTTAAATTTTCTGCTCCTACACCTTTAGGGTCAAGAGTATAGATGATGTTAAAAGCATTTTTAAGCTGTATAGAAGAGATATCAAAGAATTTTATTATCTCCTCTTTAGGAAGTCCCAGATATCCTCTGTGATCCAGATTGTTGATTATAAAGATACATACCTCTTTTGTAATATCATCAAGAGATAGATACCTCAGTTGCTCTTCTAAAACATCAGTTAGAGTCTCCTCATCACTTAATATATCAAGAGGATTACTCTCCTCTTCATCTCTGTTTTTGAGATTTCCACTTTTATAGACTACCTCTACAGCAGGATTTGACTTAGTTTCATTTTCAATATATTTTTTTAAATCTGTCATAGACATCTGTAATATATTTATAGATGTCTGCATCTCCTGGGTAAGAATAAGTTTCTGTTCCTGTTTCAAATTCAGTTTAAAATCCAAAAAATCACCATTCCATTAGTAAAAAAAGGATGGCAGTTGCCATCCTTATAAGAATAAAAAGTTAATATCCTATTTTTTCTCTTCTTCTTCCTCATCTGTTACTTCTTCAATTACATCAATAAGTTCTTTATCGTTATCATCACGATTTCCTTCAAATACCTTTGTAACAAAGTGAGATAGGTTTAGTAATACATAGAAGAATGAAACAACAAATAAACTGTATTTAAGTGTAGCAATTATTACTATTATGAATACTCCACCAAGTTTTTTAGGTATAAATGAGAATGCTCTGTCTGGAGTTTTAAATTTAATAGTACTTACCATTAGCACAGCTGCAATAACAGTGATTGCCATAAATATCTCTACATTAAACATATCAATACCGAAGTTTTTTTGTAGATAGTGAGAAGCAAGTAAGTATGAACATACCATAGCTGCTGCATTTGGAATAGGCATACCGCTGAAGTCATCTTTTTCATTAGATGCTACTGTAACAATATTAAATTTAACAAGTCTCATTACCCCACATAGTGCATATATAAATGAAACTGGCAGTATGAAAGAGTTTGTTGGGTTAATTGCAGAAAGTGTAGTATAAACTAAGAAACTAGGTGCAAGTCCAAAAGATACAGCGTCAGAGAAAGAGTCAAACTCTTTACCAAATTCACTGAAAGCATCAAGTTTTCTTGCAGTTTTACCATCTAAACCATCACATACCATAGCTAAAATTATAAACCATATAGCTTGAATAAATTCCCCTTTTATAGATGCAGTGATACTCAAATATCCTAAAAACATGTTCGCTGCTGTAATTGCATTTGGAGCAATATATTTTCTTTTTACCATATAAAATCCATCTCCTTAACGTTTGTTATATTACAGAATTTTAACATAAAAATACGTTTTTTTCAATATCAGTGTGAAAAAAGGGGTACTAAGAAATGAAAATAAAATAAAAGTTGATGAAATTTAATCCATTTCAATGTATAATATAAGATATATTACTATATATTGGAGGTAGACTTTGGACAGGAAAAAATTTCAGAATATGTTTTCAGAGATTGATGAGTTTTTAATAGCTTCTCTCTGTGATGATATTGAGTTATGCGAGAATATAGACTATCCAGTATATACAAAGTATTTTTTTCCACCACAGCTTTGTAAAAAGGTAAGTGATATGAGTATTGGAAATATCAGATTTGCATTGTGTGGCCTAAATGAAAATTGTGAAAAAAATATGATTGGGATATATCCTGAAGAGTATAAAGATATTTTAGAATTTTCAGTGAGATATTTTAAAATAACTAACAAATCAAAATTTAAAGCATTGGAACATAAGGATTATCTTGGAAGTATTATGGGACTGGGAATTAAAAGAGAACTTATGGGTGATTTGATTGTGGAAGAGGACTCCTGTTACGGTATAGCTGGAGAGGAGATATATGCTGTTATTAAAGAAAAACTTGATGTAGTAGGAAGAAATCCTGTAGAGATAGAAGAGATTGACAGAAGCAGTATTCCTCAGTCAAAATTTGAAGAGATAAATGAAACAGTAAGCTCCTTAAGACTTGATAATATGGTATCTGCAGTTGCTAATTTATCCAGAACTAAAGGACTTGACCTCATCAATAATGGGGATGTGAGTATAAACTATGTTCAAGTAAGAGATAAGAGTGCTGAGATAAAAGAGGGAGATATTATAACTATAAGAAAAAATGGTAAATATATTTTTGAAAAACAAAATGGGGAGAGTAAAAAAGGAAAACTGAGAATTTTTGTAAAAAAATTTGTTTAAGGGGGAAATAATGAAAAAGAAGTTGATGATAGCTGTACTTGTAATATTGGGACTTATTGCAGGAGTATTTCTTGCAAGAAACTTCATAGTGAGAAAAGTATTAGAAGTAAAATTAACTGAAATTAATAAAGGAAAAGTAGATATTAGTGAAGTTGATTTTTCACCATTTTCTAAAAATATCATTATAAGAGGTATTGATTTTACAAGTAGAAAGAATACATTAAAGAATTTTGTGTCAATTGATAAGTTTGAAGCTGATTACGATATCTATTTTAAGGATAAAAAGATTCTTATCAGCAAAGCTGAATTTTCAGGAATAAACTTTATGACTGACAGAACTACTGATGGAAGTATAGGAGATATGGTGAGAGATGATGAGACTGCTCCTGTAGAAGTACCAAATCTTGATGCTGCTAAAAATAGTGCAGTAGAGGATTTAGAAGAACTTATATCTGCCAGAGCAAATGTAAGTAAAGGTCTTATAAAAGATTTGATTCAGGCAAAATATGAGGATACTGAAGGAGTCTTAAATGAGAGAAAACACTACTGGGAAAAAAGAATAAAATCTCTTGAAAACACACCAGACTACAAGGTTATAAAAGACACTTATGAAAAGATTTCAAAGGAGAAAAATCCATTACAGATATTAAGAATGGAAAAGGCAGTAAGAAATGCTGCACACTCTTTTAAAAATCTAAGTAAAGAATTAGTTATAAATAGAGAGACTATGAAAGATGAGTTTCAACAGATTATTCTAAATGAAGATATGGATAGAAGTCTTGAGAGTGCTGTAAATGAGATAGTAGATAGAGGACAGTTAATTGTACTTGATTTAGACTCACTGGTAAACTTCTATTTAAATGATATATATAAAGAAAGTATAGATGAATTTGTAGAAAGATACAGAACTCTTATGAAAGAGCTTGAATTAAGACGTGATGAAGATATGACACAAGAGGATGTTTGGGAGTTCTTTGCTGAGGAGATAGTATTAAAAACAGAACTTTACGGAGTAGTTGTAGAGGGACAGATAAATAATATCTCTAGCAGATTATCTAAAAATCTAAATGATATTGATTTCTCATTAAAAGCTGATTCAGATAAGAGCCATGGTGAAGTTGATGGAGTTATAAATCTAAAGAGACTTGAAGGAGATATATCAATAGATATTTCAAAATTTGATTTCTCAGACCTTGAGGATTTAGAGGTACTTCATAAATATGTAATTTCTGGTCAGGCAGGACTAAAGAAAAATATTACCCTTACAAGGGATAACATATACCTTAAAGGTGATGTGTATATCCACAAGATGAAATTAAATGGTAATGAGATAAGTCAAAAATTAAGAATAAAAAATCCATTCCTTAAAGATATGATTATACCTTTATTAAGTGAAGTAAAAGTTGGAAATGTAAAATACAAATACAGTTCAGCTTCAGGTAAACTTGAACTTCAAAGTAACCTGTCTCAAGAGATTATGAAAGCACTTAACTCAGAAAAGGGATATATGAGAGATAAGATTACTCAGGATATGTTAAGAGAGGGAAGACAAAATCTGGAACAATATAGAAAAGCTTTGACAACTGATAATAAAAAAGCCCTAGAACAGTTGGAAGGACAATTTGATGAGCAGAGCAAATATTTAGATAAAATCCAGGATGTTTTAGATAAGTTTAATATCAAGGGAGAGGATGATTTTACAGAAAAACTTATAGATAAAATATTCAAGTAGAAAAAAAGTTTGACGAATTTTAGTTTTATTGTTATAATTAGTTGTCATGGAAATCGGAGAGGAATCGTATGGCGTAGCGGTGTCGAACCGTGTCAGGTCCGGGAGGAAGCAGCACTAAGGCATTTGTTACGGGTATATGATACTGCCTCTTTGGTTTTCATGGCTTTTTTTATAAATGGGGGTCAATTATGTATAAAATTTTCAATTTTAATGAAATGAAAAAAGATTTAGTAGAATTGCATGAAATGGACCATGATTTTATTGATGAGGAGAAGGGAAGTTATTTTTGTATACATGAAAATGGGAATATCATAGGATATGCTCTTGTAAATGTTGGGGATAACAGTTACACTCTTGAAAGGGTTTTTGTAAGAGCAGGAATGAGATATAAATCTTATGGTACAAAGATTTTAAAATTTGTTGTAAATCACGCCAGAGAAAAGCATGTAGACAGGATAATTTGCAACAATAAAAGCATAGGTTCATTTTTGAAAAAGTATGGTTTTAGAGAAAAAGATGGATGTCTTGAACTGGATAATATCCTTGTGGAAAATGAGAGAATGAGAGAGGGGAAAAAAGTTGTTCTTTCATCTATTATTCAGAATATATTTCTGGCAGTTTTAAAGATAGCAGGGGGAATATATGGTGAATCAAGAGCCCTTATTTCAGATGGGGTCAATTCACTTTCAGATGTGGGAAGCTCAACAGCTATATATCTTGGAATATATTTCAGTAATAAACCTGCAGATGAGGAACATCCATATGGACATGAAAAGATAGAGAGTATAATAGGGAATATGATGGGATTATTCCTTTTAATTACTGCCTTTGAACTTATAAAGGGAAGTGTAAGAATATTAATAAGCGGAGATTATGAGACTACTCCTTCATATATGACAATACTTTGGGCTGGGATTTCAATGGTTGTCAAATTTTTTATGTACAGATATAAGATGAAAGTTGGATTAGCTACTGATAATAGTGCTTTGATTGCTGATGCAAAAGACAGTAAAAGTGATGTGTATTCATCAGGTGGAGTAATAATCGGTATTTTACTATCAATATGGGTATCACCTGTATTTGATATAATTGTCAGTGTTATTGTTGGACTTCTTATTTTTAAAGAGGGTGTATCTATAATATTTGAAACTTCTAATATTATACTTGATAAACAGGATGAGGAATTTATAAATAGTGTTGAAGAATATATCGAAAAAAATAGCCAGGTAAAAAATGTACATGATATCTTTATGAGAAAATCAGGAGATAAGATATTTTTGTCCCTTCACATAAGAGTGCCAAAGGATATGACAGTATACAATGCACATAACCTTGCAGATGGTATAAGAGAGTCACTTATACTTGATTTTGAAAATATAAAAGATGTCATGATTCACGTGGACTATTTAATTGATTAGAGTGCAGTATTTATGATATAATTGTTTATTAGAAGGAGTTGAAAAAACTGATGAGTATTTTAGATAAATTAAATGATAAACAGCGTGAGGCAGCCCAGAAAATTGAAGGTCCTGTTTTAATACTTGCAGGAGCTGGTTCTGGTAAAACAAGAACTGTAACTTACAGAATTGCCTACATGATAAAGGAGCTGGGAATCTCTCCTTATAACATACTTGCTGTTACATTTACAAATAAAGCAGCAAAAGAGATGAAGGAAAGAGTTGAAGACCTTGCAGGAGAAGATGGTAAAAAAGTTACTCTTTCAACATTTCACTCATTTGCATTGAGATTATTAAGAGTATTTGGTGACAGACTTGGATATAGTCCAAACTTCACTATATATGATGTAGATGACCAGAAAAGAGTGGTTAAAAATATCTTAAAGGATATTGGAAGAAAAGATGATAAAAGTATTAAAGAGAGAGATTTAGTAAGTAAAATTTCTAAATCTAAAGAGGATAAGATAACACCTGATGAATATGAAAAATTAAATCAGTTTGACAATGGGAAGATAATAGCTGAAATCTACAGAAGATATGACATGACTTTAAAGCAGAATAACGCTATGGACTTTTCAGATATTCTAGTCAATGCTAATAAATTACTTGATTTAAAGGATATCTTAGCAAAGGTACAGGATAAATACAGATATATAATGGTAGATGAGTATCAGGATACCAATACAATTCAGTATGAGATAGTAAATAAGATAGCAGCAAAATACAGAAATCTATGTGTAGTTGGAGATGAAAACCAAAGTATATATGGATTTAGAGGTGCTAATATAGAAAATATTCTTAACTTTGAAAAGGATTATAGAGATGCAAAAGTTGTAAAATTGGAAGAAAACTATCGTTCTACATCTATTATTCTGGATGCTGCAAATGCAGTTATCAAAAATAATAAAAGTGCAAAGGATAAGAAACTTTGGACAAAAAAAGGTTTGGGAGATGTAATCACTATTGAGCAGTGTACAGATGCCAGACAGGAAGCTGACTTTGTTGCCCTTGAGATAATAAAAGGAAAGGCACTAGGTAGAAGATATAGAGATTTTACAATCTTATACAGAACTAACGGACAGTCAAGAATGTTTGAAGAAAGATTTTTAAGAGATAATATCCCTTATAAGATTTTTGGAGCTGTTCAGTTCTATCAAAGAGCAGAGATTAAAGATATGGTAGGATATCTATCTGTTATAAATAACGTTGATGATAACTTAAATCTTAATAGAATATTAAATGTTCCTAAAAGAAAAATCGGGGACAAATCAGTTGAAAAGATAGAGGGATTTGCAAAGGAACAGGATATATCAGTATTTGAGGCAATAGGAAGAGCACATGAAATAGCAGGATTAAGTGCAAATCTTAAGATGACACTTTTGGATTTCTATAATATGCTGAATGAGTTTATACAATCAAGTGCTGAACTTCCAGTATCAGAGCTATATGATGAGGTATTGAGTAAAATAGGATATAGAGATTATCTTAAAGCAACTTATGATGATTTTGAAAATAGACTTGATAACATTGATGAGCTTAAGAACTCAATAGTTGAGTTGGAAAATGTTGTAGGAAATCTGACTTTAAGAGAGTATCTTGAAAATATATCTTTAGTAAGTGCTACTGATAACTTAGAGGATGAACAGGACTATGTAAAACTTATGACTATTCACAACTCAAAAGGACTTGAATTCCCAGTTGTATTCTTAGTTGGAGCAGAGGATGAACTTTTCCCAGGTAAAAAAGTTGAGTTTGACCCAAGTGAACTAGAAGAGGAGAGAAGACTTTGCTATGTTGCAATAACAAGAGCTGAAGAACAGCTGTATATAAGTTATGCAAATTCAAGATTTATGTTTGGTAATGAGGATTTCTTCAGAACACCATCAAGATTTATAGAAGAGATACCAAAAGAACTTACTAAGACAAATGTAGTAGAGCCTAAACCAACAACTTACTCAAAGAATTCTTATAGCAGTGGAACACAAGGATTTAAGAAAGTTATCACTATGGAAGATTTGAATAAAAGAGCTAAGGATTTTCCTTATTCTGTTGGAGAAAAGGTTACACACAAGAAATTCGGTCTTGGGGTAGTAAAAGATGTAAATGATAAGAAAGTTACAATTAACTTTGTTGGTGGAACAAAAGAGATAGCAATGGCTGTTGCAGATAAATTTCTGACAAAAGCTTAGTATACAAGGAGGCAAAATGAAGAGAAGAACAATAGCATCAGAGATAGAATATACAGGTGTTGGACTTCATAAAGGAGAAGACATCAAAATGAGACTGCTTCCTGGAGACAGTGGAATAGTTTTTAAAAGAGTAGATTTAAAAGAGGGAGAAAATGAAATTTCTCTTGATATAATAAATACATTTGACCTTACTCGTGGAACAAATCTTCAAAATGAGTATGGTGCAAAGGTATACACAATAGAACATTTTCTATCAGCACTTGCAGCTGCAAATATAACTGATTTAGTTGTAGAACTAAATGGGAATGAACTTCCAATTTGTGATGGAAGTGCCAAGGTCTTTATTGAGCTTTTTGAAAAAGCAAAGATAAAAGAACTTGAAAGTGAAGTTGAGCCTATAGTTATTAAAAAACCAGTATACCTTACTGTTGGAGATAAAAATATAGTAGCTCTTCCATATGATGGATATAAGGTAACTTATGCAATAAGATTTGAACATTCATTTTTAAAATCACAACTTGCAGAATTTGAAGTGGACTTAAAAACTTATAAAAAAGAGATAGCTCCAGCAAGAACATTTGGATTTGACTATGAGATAGAATATCTTAAGAAAAATAATCTTGCACTTGGAGGAACTCTTGACAATGCAATAGTTGTAACAAAGGATGGAGTATTAAATCCTGGTGGACTTAGATTTGAAGATGAGTTTGTAAGACATAAGATGCTTGATATTATTGGAGATCTAAAAATATTAAATAGACCTTTAAAGGCGCATATAATAGCTATAAAGGCAGGACACGCTCTGGATATAGAGTTTGCAAAATTAATTAAAAATCTGTAAAATATAAAATAAAATACCTAGGAGGAAACATATGTTAGATATTATGGAAATAATGAAGAGAATACCACATAGATACCCATTTTTATTAGTTGATAGAATTCTTGAAGTAAACAAGGAAGAGCAGACTATAAAAGGGTTAAAAAATGTAACTATAAATGAAGAATTTTTCCAAGGACATTTTCCAGGACATCCTATTATGCCAGGAGTACTTATTGTAGAAGGAATGGCTCAATGTCTAGGAGTGTTAGTAATGGACGGTATTGAAGGAAAGGTTCCATACTTTGTTGGGGTAGAAAAAGCAAAATTTAAAACTCCTGTAAGACCTGGTGACCAGATAGTATATGAAGTTGGTGTTGAAAAGATAAAAAGAAACTTTGTAAAAGCTCAAGGAAAAGCATATATAGATGGAAAAGTGGCAGCTGAAGCTAACTTTACATTCTGTATAATGGATAAATAAAGGACAGGGGGCAATTGATTTGATAGATATTCATAGTACTGCTATAGTAGAAGAAGGAGCTATCATCGAAGACGGAGTAAAAATAGGACCCTATTGTGTTATAGGAAAAGATGTAAAGATTGGTAAAAACACTGTTCTGCAATCTCATGTTGTGATAGAAGGAATCACTGAGATAGGAGAAAATAACACGATATATTCCTTTGCCTCTATTGGTAAGGCATCTCAGGATTTGAAATATAAGGGAGAGCCAACTAAGACTATAATAGGTAATAATAACTCTATAAGAGAGTTTGTAACTATTCACAGAGGTACAGATGATAGATGGGAAACAAGAATTGGAAATGGTAATCTTCTAATGGCTTATGTACATGTGGCCCATGATGTAATAGTTGGAGATGACTGCATATTAGCTAATAACGTAACTTTAGCTGGACACGTAGTTGTTGATAGCCACTCTATAATAGGAGGGCTTACTCCAGTGCATCAGTTTTGTAGAATTGGGTCATATTCAATGATAGGTGGAGCCAGTGCTGTAAACCAGGATATCTGTCCATTTATATTGGCAGAAGGAAATAAAGCAGTAGCTAGAGGGTTAAACAGTGTTGGACTTAGAAGAAGGGGATTTTCAACTGAGGAAATTTCAAAATTGAAAAAAGTGTATAAAACTATATTCAGAAGTGGACTTCCATTAAAAGATGCAATAGCACAGATTGAAGAAGAGATTGAAAGAGATGAAAACGTAGACTATTTCCTTGATTTCATAAGAAATAGTAAAAGAGGAATCACTAGATAATGGAGAAAATAGGGATTATAGTTGGAAATGGAAAGTTACCTCTCTATTTTATAGAAGAGGCACACGCAAAGAATATAGAAGTTTTTCCAATAGGACTTTTTGATACAATAGATGAAGATGTTAAAAAAACAGCTAATTTCAAAACTTTCAATATAGGAGAGGTTGGAAATATTGTTAAACATTTTCTTCTAAATGGAATTGATAAAGTGGTAATGTTGGGAAAAGTAGAAAAAGAAATAATATTCAGGGATTTAAAACTTGATAAATACGGAGAGGAACTTCTTGAAAAATTGCCAGACAGAAAGGATGAGACTCTCCTTTTTGCAGTTATCGCTTTTTTTAAACTCAATGGGATAAAGATTCTACCTCAAAACTATCTTATAAAAGATTTTATGTTTGAGGATAGATGTTATACAGATATTAAACCAAGTGAAGAGGATATAAAAACGATAAAAATAGGAAAGGAAGCTGCAAAGGCTTTAAGTCTTGTAGATGCAGGTCAGACTGTTGTATGTAAAGATGCATCTGTTGTGGCTTTAGAAGGAATAGAGGGTACTGACAAGACTATAATAAGAGGTGGCGAACTTGCTGGAAAAGGTTGTATAGTTGTAAAAATGTCAAGACCTCAGCAGGATATGAGAGTGGATATTCCAGCTGTTGGAATAGATACTATAAAAAGACTTGTAGAGATAGGAGCTAAGGGAATAGTTGGCGAGGCAGGAAAGATGCTCTTTTTAGATAGGAAAGAGTGCATTGAGCTTGCACATACTCATTCTATCTTTATAGTTGGAATAAAAGGTTAAGGAGATTGAAATGAAATTTTTTGTTTCTACAGGAGAGGTCTCAGGTGATCTGCATCTGTCATACCTTGTAAATGCAGTTAAAAATAAATATCCTGATGTTGAATTTTATGGAGTAGCAGGAGAGCACTGTAAAAAGGCAGGAGTTCACGTGATTCAGGATATCAGTGAACTTGCAATTATGGGATTTACAGAGATAATAAGAAAATATAGTTTCTTAAAGAAGAAAGCTGTTGAATATGTTGAATTTATAAAAAAAGAGAATATAAAAAAGGTAGTCCTTGTAGATTATGGAGGATTCAATCTTAAGTTTCTGGAGCTTGTAAAAAAAGAGATTCCAGACATAGAGGTATTTTACTATATTCCGCCAAAATTATGGGTATGGGGAGAAAAGAGAATAGAAAAACTTAAACTTGCAGACCATATTATGGTTATCTTTCCATGGGAAGTGGAATTTTATAAAAAACATGGAGTAAATGCTATATATTTTGGAAATCCATTTGCAGAAAAATATAAAGTTGAAGAGAGAACAGATGAGCATATTCTTCTTCTTCCAGGAAGCAGAAAGCAGGAGATAACATCTCTAGCACCTGTACTTATGGAACTTGTAAAGAGAAACCCAAAGGAGAAGTTTTTACTTAAATTATCATCTAAGGATCATATGAAATGGCTGGGAGATACATTATACCAAAATCTTGTAATTGAAACAGAGAAAACTCTTCCAGAGTGTGTAAAAGTTTCTAAATCTGCTGTGGCAGCTTCTGGAACTGTGACATTGGAACTTGCCCTTATGGGAATACCTACAGCAGTTATATATAAAACAGGTTTTATTAATGCATTTATAGCTAAATATATATTAAAGATAGGCTTTGTATCACTTCCAAATCTTACTTTAAATAGAGAAGTATACCCTGAACTTTTACAGGATAGATGCAATGTAGAAGAGATAGAAAGAGCTATAAGCCATTTTGATGAAAATAGAGAACAGACACAAAAAAATATATTCGAGGTAAGGGAAAAACTTTCTGGAAAAAATATTGTAGAAAGTTATGGAGACTTCCTTGTGAAAGGAGAAAAAGAAATTGAATTTATTAAAAAATAAATCCCTGAGCACATTTATGAGATACAGCTTGAGATATAAGTGGACAATGCTGGGAGTAATAGTCTTGTCACTTCTTACATCTGGTGCAAGTGCTGTTCCTGCATGGCTAAGTAAATATCTTATAGATGACGTTTTGGTAAATAGAGATATGCGTATGATGGTAATTGTAGTTGGAGCAATATTTGTAGCTACAGTTATCAAAGTTACAGCAGGTTACTATTCAGATATTACTTCAGATTTTATAACTGAGACAATTAACAGGGAGATAAAGGTAGATGTATTTGATCATCTGCAGAAGCTTCCCATATCATATTTCAGAAAGCATAAACTTGGAGATATAATGGCAAGACTCTCTGGAGACTCTGCAATGCTTGGAAAAATTGGATTTATATTATTTGAGATGTTAAAAGAGGGAATTACTGTTATAGCGTTACTTTTTAGAATGTTTCAGGTAGATCTGATCTTAGCACTTTTATCTCTTACTGTAATGCCTCTTGTAATAGGAACTGTGAGAAAATATACAAGAAAGATTAGAAAATCAGGAAGAGTAAGACAGGATACTTCAGGACAGGTGACTGCATATATTCAGGAAAGTTTATCTGGAATATTTGTAATAAAAGCTTTTAACAACAGTAATATGATAATAGATAAGTTTAAAACTATTACTCAGGATGAATTTAATAAAGCATATAGAAGTAAGAAGATAAAAGCTAAAGTATCACCTATAAATGAGCTTATCACAACACTTATGGTAATTTTAGTAGCATCTTATGGAGGATATCAGATAATTGTTGCTCAGACAATGTCAGCAGGAGATCTGATTTCATTTGTTACTGCTTTGGGACTTATGAGTCAGCCATTAAAAAGACTTATAGCTAAAAATAATGACCTTCAGGAATCAGTTCCATCAGCAGACAGGGTTCTTGAAATACTTGATATTCCAATGGAAAATGATTTTTACGGAACAGAGGCTCAATTGGAAAATGAGATACATGATATGAAATTTAAAAATCTTTATTTTTCATACAATGATGACGAAAATTATGCTTTAAAAGATATAAATCTTGATGTTAAAGCTGGAGAAGTAGTTGCCTTTGTTGGTAAAAGTGGAAGCGGAAAGACAACAATAGTTAATCTTATCCCAAGATTTTATGAGGCACAAAAAGGTGAGCTTCTGATCAATGGTAAAAATATTAAGAATATTTCACTAAAAAAATATAGAGATCGTATTGCAGTAGTACCACAGGAAAGTTTCCTATTTTCTGGAACAATAGCAGAAAATATTGCTTTTGGAAAAAGTGATGTAACTAGAGAAGAGATAGAAAATGCAGCTAAGATGGCTAATGCCTTTGAGTTTATAAATGAACTTCCTGAAAAATTTGAAACAGAGGTAGGAGAGCGTGGAACCCTTCTATCTGGAGGACAAAAGCAAAGGATAGCTATAGCTAGGGCACTTATTCAAAACCCTCAGATTTTGATATTAGACGAGGCTACATCAGCACTTGATACACAATCTGAAAGACTTGTACAGGATGCACTGGATAAACTTATGATAAATAGAACAACTTTTGTAATAGCACATAGACTTTCAACAATAATAAATGCTGATAAGATAGTTGTAATGGAAAATGGAGAGATAAAAGAGATAGGAAAACATCAGGAGCTTTTAGATAAAAATGGAATATATAGAAGACTTTATGATGTTCAGTTAGGTAAGAAAGTAAATTTAAAAATAAAAAAAGAAGAAGAATTTGTTTAGGAGATGTTTATGGAAGTTAAAGAGATGATAATTGAAGAGGATATGAGAACTTTGAAACTTAGAGAAGATGGACGTAATGTCAATCAGCTTAGAAATATAAAGGTGACAAAGGATTTTAATATCTATGCTGAAGGATCAGTTTTAATGGAATTTGGAAATACAAGAGTAATATGCACAGCCAGTGTAAGTGAAAAGGTACCTCCATTTCTAAAAAATCAGGGTAAAGGATGGCTTACTGCTGAGTACTCAATGCTTCCTAGAGCTACTGGTGAAAGAAATCAAAGAGAATCAGCAAAAGGTAAATTAAGTGGAAGAACAATGGAGATCCAAAGACTTATAGGTAGATCTCTAAGAGCTGCTATTGACCTTGATAAACTTGGAGAGAGAACAGTTACAATTGACTGTGATGTAATTCAGGCTGATGGAGGAACAAGAACTACATCAATATCAGGTGGATTTATAGCTCTTGCACTTGCTATGAAAAAGCTTATGAAAGATGGAGTATTAAAAGAAAACCCTATAAAATCAAATGTTGCAGCTATAAGTGTAGGTATTGTAAATCAAACTCCTATGTTGGACCTTAAATACTCAGAAGATTCAATGGCTGAAGTTGATATGAATATCATAATGAACAGCAAAGGTGAATTTGTAGAGGTACAAGGTACAGGAGAAGAGGCAACTTATACAAGAGCCCAACTTAATGAATTAATAGATCTTGCAGAGGTTGGAATTAAAGAGATTATTGAAATTCAAAATAAAACTATAGGTGAGTAAAATGAAGATATTTTTAGCTACTGGAAATAAACATAAAGTAGATGAGATTAAGGCAATTTTTTCAGAAGTCCCAAATGTTGAAATATACTCAATAAAAGATGGTATTGAAATACTTGAAGTAATTGAAGATGGTAAGACTTTTGAAGAAAACTCTGCTAAAAAAGCACTGGAAATAGCAAAATTTACAAATATGATTACTATTGCTGATGATTCTGGACTTTGTGTAGAGGCATTAAATGGTGCACCTGGAGTTTATTCTGCCAGATTTTCACCAGAGGGAACAGATGCAGCTAATAATGCGAAACTTATGAAAGAGATGGCAGGAAAGACAAATAGAAAATGTAAATTCGTAAGTGTAGTAACTTTAGGAAAACCTGATGGAAGAGCATATTCATTTAGAGGTGAAGTAGAGGGAGAACTTCTTACAGAAGCTAGAGGAAGTGCAGGATTTGGGTATGATCCATATTTCTACGTAAAAGAGTATGGAAAGACACTTGCTGAGATGCCTGAAGTAAAAAACAAGATCAGCCACAGAGCAAATGCACTTAAAAAACTTGAAGCTGAACTTGAAAAAATATTAAAAGATTAAATAAAAAGAGTAGGT